>DASTXN010000156.1:0-2091 GCA_035765515.1 Jatrophihabitantaceae bacterium
AACACCGCGAAACCGTGCGTGAGCGCATGGGCCGTGCCGGCGTTGGTCAAGACACCGGCCACCCCGACGACAACGGCGACGACCAGAAGGATGAGGCCGACCACAACGAGCATGAGGCACCTCCGACCCGCACGGCAGCCCTGCAGCGACCCAGCCGCCCAGGAGACCAAGCGTCAGCCCTGGCGCCTGGCACGCGCCAGGGCTGAAAGTCCCTGAAGAGGCGCACAAGCGCCCGACGGTCCTCGACCAGGTCAGGCCGTCTGCACGCCGGACCGTCCGGCGATGACATGCGGACGCGCGTTGGTGATTCGTTAGGACGCGGTCACCGCCCGTTAGGACTGCGTGAGGAGACCGACCGCGGACCAGCGCGCCGATCCTGGTGCTGTCCGGCCGCACCGACCAGATACAGAAGATCGCCGCCCTCGACGCCGGCGCCGACGACTACGTCACCAAGCCGTTCTCAAGCCGTTCGACATCGAAGAGCTCTTCGCCAGGATGCGGGCCGTCGCACGACGCGCCACCGCGGAGGGCGAGCGACCCACCGCGCGGATCGGCGCGTGGACCGTCGACCTGGCCACGCACCGGGTTCGACCGGCCTCGGGCGAGGGCGGCGACCAGCGGCTCACCCCGACCGAATGGCGCATCCTCGAAGTTCTCGTCCGCCACCCCGGCCGACTCGTCACCCAGCGACAGCTCCTCGAGCAGGTCTGGGGTCCGTCGTACATCACCGAAAGCGGCTACCTGCGGCTGTACATGGCCCAACTCCGACGCAAGCTCGAACCCGAGCCCGCGCGCCCCAGGTACCTGCTGACCGAACCCGGGATGGGGTACCGCTACAACCCACCGCACGACGTGGCCTAGATCGGTGGCGCTGAGCCAAACACGGCCGCGATTCGGGCCAGGGCGAACCCGAGAATCCCTCGGGTCTCACGGGAAGCGGAGGACTCGCTCCTTCATCGCGTCAGGCGCCGTTTAGCAGGTCCGCGAGCTGCCTCGCGTTGGTCTGCGCGTAGTTGCGGTAGCAGTTGTCCGTCGGGGCGGAAACGCTGTGCTGACCTGGGCTTTTACCTGTTCCGGCGGGTGCGGAGAGGGCTAATTTATCGTTACTCCGGAGCCCTCTCCCCCGCCTCGTGGCGCCCGTTCAGGATACGACCGGGGTGATCCGGCGGCCAGGACCTGAACGGGGCGGAGATTGCCGCGTGTCAGCCGGAGCTCATGCCGGCGAGGTAGGCGGCGACGGCGTGCGCCGCGTGCCGGTCGAGGTTGGCCTGGGCCATGTCGTAGCGCATGGTGGTCCGCGGGTCGCTGTGGCGCATGGCGACCTGCATGTCCCGGATCGCGACGCCGGCGACGAGGCCGGTGGTGCAGAAGGTCCGGCGCAGGCTGTGCGGGCTGATCGGGTGCCCGATGCCGGCGCGGGCGCACAGCCTGCGGAGCCGTCGGGCTGCACTGCCGGTGTCGAGCCGCCGGCCGAAGTTGTTAAGCAGGATCGGCCCGTGCTCGCGGTCTCCGACGGCGTCGCGGATGGCCCGCAGTACCGGGATTGGCAGCGGGATGTCGGCTGGTTTCGCGCCCTTGCCGATCACGTGGAGGATCTCGTAGCCGCTCTGGTAGCGGATGTCGTCGATGTCCGCGTGGCACGCTTCGGAGACCCGCAGCCCGATCATCCCGAGCAGGGCGACGAGCGCGTGGTCGCATCCGCCAGCGGTCCTGGCGGCGGCGAGCAGCGCCGCGAACTCCAGCGGATGCAGCACGGTGCGCTTCTGGCCCTCCCACTCGACCTTCGGGCGGGTGACGGCGTCGGCGGGATTCGACGGGATCAACCCGTCGATGACGGCGTACCGGAGGAAGCTCGCGACCGTGCAGAACCGCCGGGAGACCGTGGCCGGCGCGTACTCGGACGCCTCCAGGTGCCTGAGGTACATCTCGAGCTGCGCGCGGGTCACGCGCAGCGGCTGGACATCGACCTGGGCGCACCACCGCAGGTAACAGCGCAGATCGACGCGGTAGGACGTCAGCGTCGGCTCGCGGTAGCGAGCGAGGAAGCTGGCTAGGGCCAGCTTGGTGACGTCGAGGTAGTTCGGCACCAGC
>DASTXN010000157.1:0-65860 GCA_035765515.1 Jatrophihabitantaceae bacterium
GCGGACGTTGTCGATCTCGGCGCCGCGCGGCAGCGAGCCGATGACCACGACCGGCACGCGGGCGCGCTGGATCTCCTCGACCACCTCGTCGCTCACCCGGATCGGGCTGACGATCAGGCCGTCGGCGTAGCCGCGGTTGATGCCGCGGATGACGTCGATCTCCATGTCCCTGTCGGCGCCGGTCGCCGAGACGACCAGGCGGTAGCCGGCGGCGCGGACGACGCCCTCGATCGCCCGCATCATCGCTACGTAGACCGGGTTGCCGAGGTCGGCGACCGCGAACGCGAGCTGCTCGGTGCGGCGCACCTTCAGCGAGCGCGCGGCGGCATCGGGCAGGTAGCCGAGTTCCTCGGCGGCGCGGCGGACGGCCGCGACCATGCGCGGGCTGGCCGACGCACCGGAAAGCGCGCGCGACGCGGACGCCACCGACACCCCGGCCGCCGCGGCGACCTGGACGAGTGTCGGGTGGTGCTCGTTCGCCATGCGTGGCCTCCCGTCCCGGTCCGGCGGATTTGCAAACGTTCTTGGAAACGTTCTTGGAATCGTTTCCAAGAGCATGGTGCGCCGCGTCCACACCGATGTCAACGCCCGGTTCCGCATCACCCGGTAACGATTTAGGCTCAACCTGGTGAGCGAACTGGGCGACGGCGGCGAAGCGGGCGAGTGCGGCACGACCTTCGGGGTCGAGGAGGAGTTCCACCTCGTCGACCCCGACACCCTGGACCTCGTGACCAGTCCGGAGCTGACGCGGCAGGCCGCCGAACACCGGCTCGGCGCGAACCTGCGCGCGGAGATGCTGACCAGCCAGCTGGAGACGGCGACCGACGTCTGCACCGGGCTGGACGAGCTGCGTAGCGCTCTCGTCGCCGGCCGCCGCGAGGCTGCGGCCGCAGCGGCCCGCGCCGGCGCGACGCTCATGGCCGCGGGCACGCACCCGTCCGCGCCGCTGAGCCGCATCGACGTCGCCGACAACCCGCGGTACGACCGGCTGGTCGAGCGGTTCGGCTCGATCGTCCGGCAGTTCAACCTGTGCGGCTGCCACGTGCACGTCGGCGTCCCCGACCTGTCCACCGCAGTCGCGATCATGTCGCACGCCCGGCCGTACCTGCCGCTGCTGGCCGCGCTCACCGCCGGGTCCCCGTTCCACACCGGCGCGGACACCGGGTACGAGAGCTTCCGGCTCGCGTGGATCGCGCTGTGGCCGCAGGGCGGAATTCCGCCGCGGTTCGAGTCCGCGGCCGGCTATCTCGCGGCGGTGGATCGCCTGGTCGAACTGGGGATCGCTGCGGATTCGACCGAGCTGCTGTGGGAGCTGCGCCCGTCCGCGAGGTACCCGACGCTGGAGTTCCGCATCGCCGACGCGTGCGCGGACGTGGACGACGCGGTGCTCTACGCGGCGCTGGCCCGCTCGCTCGTGCGCACCCTCGCGGCGCGCGTGTCGGCGGGCGTGGCCCCGAGCGACCTGTCCGACCCGGAGCTGCGCGCCGCGCGGTGGCGGGCCTCGCGCTACGGCCTGGGCAGCACGCTCTGGAGCCCGGCGCGCGCGCAGGTAGTCCCGGCGGGAAGCGCGCTGGACGACCTGCTCGCGGAGCTGCGTCCGGACCTCGGGCAGCACGGCGAGTACGCCGCGGTCACCGAACTGCTCGCTGCCGTGCGCTCGCGCGGCACGTCCGCGCAACGCCAACGCGAGGCGTTCGCGGCGAACGGCAGTCTGACCGACGTGACTCGGCTGCTCGTCCGGATCACCGCGGCGGGCTGAACCGGTCGGCGAGGCGCTGCCAGAACAGGGCGAGCGCGGTCGCGCCGGTCAGCAACATGTCCACGTCCACACTCCTCCTCGCCGTCGATCAACAGCTTCAGGTTCACCGGTGGGACGTTCGTTGCGCCGGCCACGAGCGCTCGCACCGCCCACAGGTGCGCGAGCACCTGGCCCTTCGCGTCAGACGTCCCGCGGCCGTAGAGCCGTCCACCGTCCAGCGCCGGTTCGAACGGTGCGCAGTGCCGCCACTGCCCCGCCTTGGCGGTGCGCACGTCGTGATGGCTGTAGACGAGCACGGTCGGTGCGGTCGCGTCCGTGATCCACTCTGCCCAGACCGTCGGCGTTGCCTCCCGCTGCCAGACCTCGATGACCGGAAAGCCAATGTCCGCAAGGGATTTCGTCAGCCACGCAGCTGATTGGACAAGATCGCGTTCATGCTCCGGCGGACCCGCGACGGACGGTATGCGCGCCCACTCGGTCAGCTCGTCGATCAGCCGGTCGCGGTGCCCGTCAAGCCAGCGCCGCATCTGTGTGCCGTTCGCGGGCACGTCAGCGTCGGCCGATCAACATGATCGCCCGTTCGTCGTCCACCACCCGAGTGTTCCGGTGCTCCAGCGACGCGGCGGGTGATGCCGCGAGCAGGTCGCGCACCCGTGCGTCCTGCGCAGGCCCGGCCACTTGCAGGAGCAGCAGTCCGTCCGCGGTCAGATGCTCGACGGCGACCGCCAGGCATTGCTTGATCAGGTCGAGCCCGTCCCTCCCGCCGTCGATCGCGGCCTGCGGGTCCTCCGGCCATCGCGCGACGTCGTCCGAGAGCAGGTACGGCGGGTCGGCGACGATCAGCCCGAACCGCTCGTCGGGTTCCAGCGCAATTTCCATGCGTGCCTGGCGCACCTCGACGCGGTCGGCGCGTCCGGCACGCTCGGCGTTGCCCAGCGCGAATCGCGCGGCGACCGGATCGGCCTCCACCTGGACGAGATCGCGATCGGCGAGGACGGCCGCGGCCAGCCCGATCTGTCCCGCACCGGCGCACAGCTCCAGGATCGGTCCCGGTGGGGCGTCCGCGGCGAGCTCGGCGGCCCACCGGCTCTGCGCCAACGTCCACGGGCGCGGGGTGAGCACGCCCTCGTCGTAGCTGACGGTGAGCGGGCCGAATGCACAGGTGCGGGTCACGCCGGCTACCTACCCGCGGCACCGATGTTTGCTTCACATCCGTTTCCTTCGGCAGCTATCAGGGTATGGCTAACGGGCCGGACCACGGCGCTGCCACCGACCACTTTTGCTTCGATGTGGGGTCTGACGATGTTGCTGCCCGCGCCGCGCGGCCCGATGACTACCGGGCTGATTCGCGCCCTGCGCGCCGACGATCCGACGTCGCTGCCCGACGCTGTTCCGGTCGCCGACCCGCTCGCGGACGACGACCTCCAGCTCGCGCTGTGGATCTGCTTCGAACTGCACTACCGCGGCTTCGCAGACGTCGCCGAGCGGTGGGAGTGGCACCCGGACCTCATCGCGTTCCGCGGGGAGCTCGAGGCCCAGCTGCTCGCGGCGCTGCGACGTGACGTGACCGTCCCGTCCGGCGAAGCGCCGGTCGCCCAGCGGCTGCGCGACCTTGTGGACGGCGACGACGGCCCGCAGCTGTCGCGACACATGCAGCAGCGCGCGGACCGGGAACAGTTCGCAGAGTTCGCCGTGCACCGGTCGATCTACCAGCTCAAGGAAGCCGACCCGCACACCTGGGCCGTCCCCCGACTCACCGGACGGGCCAAGGCCGCGCTCGTCGAGATCCAGGTGGACGAGTACGGCGACGGCGATCCGGCTCGCATGCACAGCGAGCTGTACCGGCAGTTCCTGCGCGGTCTCGATCTTGACGACGGTTACGGCGCGTACGTGGACGCGGTGCCCGGCATCACGCTCGCGATCGGGAACGTCATGTCACTGTTCGGGCTGCGCCGGTCCCTGCGAGGGGCGCTGGTCGGGCATCTCGCGGCGTACGAGATGACCTCGTCCGAACCGTGCCGCCGGATTGCGAAGGGCCTGCGGCGGCTGGGCGCCGACGACGCGACCTGCGCGTTCTACGACGTGCACGTGACCGCGGACGCGCTGCACGAGCAGCTCGCTGCGCACGACCTGTGCGGCGGCCTGGCCGAGGCCGAGCCGGAACTGACCGAGGACATCGTGTTCGGTGCGGCCGCCTGCCTGCACGTCGACAACCGGTTCGCCGAGCACGTGTCGGGTTGCTGGCGCGATGGCCGCTCGTCCCTGCGGGCCGACGACGTTGTCACGACTGCTCGCCCGCTCGCCGAGGTGTCCTAGCGGGGTTCGGCCTCGGCGAGCACACCGCGCTTGTGGCTGCCGTCGCACAGCGGCTTGACGGCCGATCGTCCGCAGCGGCACAGCGCCACGGTCCGGCCGGCGTCCACCGACGTGCCGTCAACGTCCCGGATCTCGAAGTCACCACGCACGATCAGCGGGCCGTCCGGGTACATGGTGACGGTCGCGGCAGGCAGCTTGTGCGCATCGGTGCTCATGGTGCACCGTGCTACCCGCCTAGCCAAGAGCGGCAAACAGCCGATCCAGCCAGGCCAGCTGCGCGATCGAGTACGGCTGAGCCGGGCAGCGCTCAGTTCGCTGCGCAGTGTGCCGTCACGTAGCCGGTGATCTGCTTGCCGTCGGCGGCCAGCCGCTGGGCGAGCGCCGCGAGTTGCGTCCGGCTCCGCGCTGTCGGGTGCGCCAGTGCCGCTGCGAACGTGTGGAACCCGGCGATCATGTCGCGCATCGGGGACTTGAGCCGGCCGGGCGCGACGGGTTCGACGCTCTGCAACTCCCGGGCGATGGCCTGAACCGCGAGCTGGTTCTGTCTTGCCGTGTTGGTGTAGAAGGCGCGTTCGGCGGCCGCGAACTTGTTCCCCGCTTCGGCGAGCCCGCCGCAGAGCTTGCGGTGCCTGCGGGCGGCGATCGCTTGTCGCGACGAGTGCGCCGAGCTATCGGACGAGGCCGTCCGGTGCGCGGACGGCGTGTGCGAGGTCGCGCCGTGCGTCGGCGGCGTGAACGTGTCGCCGCCGCCGCTCGTGCAGCCCCCGAGCAACAGCACGCCGGCGGCGACCAGGGCCGCCGCGATCACGACACGTCTGATCCGCACGTCGGCTCCCCTGCATATCCGCCCTCGGGACACGCCCGCGGCAGGGCGAGTCGCCACATCGTATCCGGACATCCCGGGCGGTGTTCAGCGGCGCCGATGAGTTCTAGGCTCCCCGTACGTCGTACCTGCGAGAAGCGATTCGCCCGGAGGCAGACATGAGCGGTGTACGAGTACTGGTGGGCACCCGAAAAGGCGCTTTCGTGCTCACCTCGGACGAGCGGCGGCGCGACTGGCAGGTGGACGGGCCGCACTTCCCCGGCTGGGAGGTGTACCACCTCAACGGCTCGCCGGCCGATCCGGACCGGCTCTACGCGGCCCCGTCCGGCGGCTGGTTCGGGCAGGTCATCCAGCGCTCCGATGACGGCGGACGCACCTGGGATCCGGTCGGAAACGACTTCCAGTACGTCGGCGATCCGGGAAACCACCAGTGGTACGACGGCAGCCTGCGCCCGTGGGAGTTCACCCGCGTCTGGCACCTGGAGCCGGCCGCGAGCGATCCGGACACGGTGCTCGCCGGCGTGCAGGACGCCGCACTGTTCAAGACGACCGACGCCGGCCAGACCTGGACGGAGCTGCCCGGCCTGCGCGAGCAGGGCAACGGCCCGAAGTGGCAGCCGGGTGCGGGCGGTATGTGCCTGCACACCATCATCGTCGACCCGAGCAACGAGGATCGGATCTTCGTGGCGATCTCCGCGGCCGGGGTGTTCCGCACCGAGGACGGCGGCAAGAACTGGCAGCCGGTGAACAAGGGGCTGCTGTCCGGCGAGATCCCGTCGGCTGCGGCCGAGGTCGGGCACTGCGTGCACAACCTGGCGATGCACCCCTCCCGCCCGCAGACGCTCTACATGCAGAAGCACTGGGACGTCATGCGCAGCGACGACAGCGCCGACAGTTGGCGCGAGGTGAGCGGCAACCTGCCCACCGACTTCGGCTTCCCGATCGGCGTGCACGCGCACGAACCGGAGACGATCTACGTCGTGCCGATCACCAGCGACTCGCACCACTTCCCGCCGGACGGCAAGCTGCGGGTCTACCGCAGCCGCACCGGCGGCGGCGAGTGGGAACCGCTGACCGCCGGGCTGCCGCAGGAGAACTGCTACGTCAACGTGCTGCGCGACGCGATGGCCGTCGACTCGCTGCCCGAGTGCGGCGTGTACTTCGGCACGACTGGCGGCCAGGTCTACGGCTCGGCCGACGGGGGCGACACCTGGAACGCGATCGTGCGCGACCTGCCGGCCGTGCTGTCCGTCGAGGCGCAGACGCTGCCATGACCGAGATTCGCGTGCAGCTGCCAGCGCACCTGCGCCAGCTCGCCCGCTGCGAGCGGGAGGTGCAGGTGGACGCTGACGCGACGCAGCGCGCGGTGCTGGACGCACTGGAGCTGCGCTACCCGGCGCTGCGCGGGACGATTCGTGATCCCCGCACCGGCCTGCGCCGTCCATTCGTGCGCTTCTACGCGTGCGAGGAGGACCTGTCGCACGAGTCTCCGGACGCCCAGCTGCCCGATGCCGTCGCCGCCGGACGCGAACCGCTGCTCGTCATTGGGGCGATGGCCGGCGGCTGATCCAACTCGCACCGATGAATTCGTCCGTCCCCGGATGTCATACCTACAACGACACCGAAACGAAAGCGGACAACCATGATCGACCTGGAACCGGCGACCCGAGCAGTGACGGCGCTCATCGCCTCGATTCGCGACGAACAGCTCGACAACCCCACGCCGTGTGCTGGCACCTCGCTGGGCGCAATGCTCGACCACGTCGAAGGATTCGCCACCGCGTTCGCGCTCGCGGCGCGCAAGCAGGTCCCGCCGGGCGGCAGCCAGCCGCCGGTCGTCGACGCCGCACGCCTGACACCGGTCTGGCGCACCCGGATCCCGGCCCGCCTGGCCGAGCTCGCCGCCGCCTGGCAGGACGCGGCCGCCTGGTCGGGCATGACCGAGGCCGGTGGCGTCCAGCTCCCCGGCGACGTCGCGGGAATCTTCGCGCTGGACGAGGTGATCGTGCACGGATGGGATGTCGCCGCCGCGTCGGGGCAGCCCGTCGGCTACGACGACGACCTGCTGGCCCCGCTGCACGAGTTCCTCACCGCCTCGGTCGCGCAGAACCCGAACGGAACGCCCGGGCTGTTCGGCCCTCCGGTCGCCCTGCCCGACGACGCGCCGCTGCTCGACCGCGTGCTCGGCCTGACCGGACGTGACCCGCGCTGGAGTTTGGAGGTCGTCCACTGATGCGCACCCTGATCGTCACCGAGTTCATGTCCCTGGACGGCGTCGTCCAGGCGCCGGGCGGCGAACCCACGCATCCGCACGCCGGCTGGACGATGTCCTACGGCACCGACGAGCTGTACGCGTTCAAGCTGCGCGAGACGCTCGAGGCGGAGTCGCTGCTGCTCGGCCGCATCACGTACGAGGGCTTCGCCGCCGCGTGGCCTGGTCGCGATGGCGAATTCGCGGACAAGATGAACGCGATGCCCAAGCACGTGGTCACCTCGACGCTGCACGAGCTGGAATGGAACGCGACCGCGCTCAGCGGTGACGTCCTCGAGTCGGTGACGAAGCTGAAGGACGGCAACGGCGGCCCGATCCTGGTCGCCGGCAGCGCGACGCTCGTGCGGACGCTTCTCGGCGGCGGGCTGGTCGACGAACTGCGGCTGATCCTCTACCCGGTCGCGATCGGCGGCGGGCTGCGGATCTTCCCCGACGATCGCAGCCGCCTCGACCTGGAACTGACCGATCTCGTCCGCTATGACAGCGGCGCGGTCCTGCTGGCGTACACCCGAGCGGAGCCGAAATGACCACACCGACCGACCTTGCCCCAGCCGGCGCCCCGTGCTGGATCGACCTGCTGACCGCGGACGCCGAAAGCAGCCGCGCGTTCTACTGCGCCCTGTTCGACTGGACCGCCGGTGAGGCGTCCGAGGAGTTCGGCGGGTACTTCATGTTCTTCCGCGACGGCGAGCCGGTCGCCGGTGCGATGCCGGCTCAGCCGGGCGCCGACGTGATGAACCGGTGGGGCATCTACCTGCACGTCGACGACGCACGCAAGACCGTCGACTCAGCGGTGGCCGCGGGCGCGCAGCTGCGCGAGCCGGCCGTCGATATCGCCGATCTCGGCACCTCCGCGGTGATCGATGATCCCGGCGGCGCCCACATCGGCCTGTGGCAGGTGAACACGTTCCCCGGCTTCGGCAGCGTTCGCGCGCAGCCGGGTGCGGCTGCCTGGGCCGAGCTGCACACCCGCAACTACGAAGAGGCGATCGCGTTCTACCGCGCCGTCTTCGGCTGGGATGTGCACACCGCCGCCGACACGCCGGAGTTCCGGTACAGCACGCTCGGCCCGGCCGACAACGCGTACGGCGGGATCATGGACGCGTCGGCGTTCCTGCCGCCGGATGCGCCCGCAATGTGGTCGGTCTACTTCGGCGCCGGCGAGGTGGACGCCCGGCTGCAGCGCGCGGTCGAGCTCGGCGGGTCCGTGATCACGCCGGCCGAGGACACCCCGTACGGCCGGCTGGCGACGGCCGTAGATCCGGCCGGTGCGCAGTTCAAGCTGATCGGCCGGACGGCGGCGCAACAGCAAGCCGGCAATTAGTCCGGCAGGTGGGCGGGCAACCCGAACTGCGCGAACAGCTCACCGGGCTGCCCGGTCATGTCCAGGAAGGTGTGGATCTCGGCGATCCGCCCGTCCACGACGTCGAGCACGTGGATCCCCCACGGCGCGAACCCGCCGCCCGGGTCGCTGCGGTACTGGGCGGCGGCCGGGCAGCCGTTGACGGAAAGCGGAAGCAGCCGCGACCCGTTGCAGTCCGAGCCGACGCCGAGCATCCAGGTCCGGATGTCGGCGGCGCCGCGCAGCCACATGGCGAACGGCGGCATCGATTGGATCGCGTCCTCGTGCAGCAGGCTGACGAATTCGTCGATGTCGTACCGCTCAAAGGCGTCGACGTAGCGCGCGAGCAGCGCGCCGCTGTCCTGGTCCAGGGCCGGCTGGTCGCCGGAGGGCGCCTCGGCGAGTGCAGCCCGCGCGCGCTGCAGGGCGCTGTTCACGGCGGCGACGGACGTGTCCAGCAGGCCGGCTACCTCGCTCGCCTGCCAGCGCAGCACCTCGCACAGGATCAGCACCGCGCGCTGCTTCGGCGGCAGGTGCTGCAGCGCCGCGACGAACGCGAGCCGGACGCTCTCGCGCAGCTCGGCGAGCTCGGCCGGATCCGCCTCGGCCGGCAGCACGCGCTCGTCCGCGATCGGCGAGACCCAGGAGCCTTCGGGAAGCATCCCGGTCAGCGAGGACTCCAGCGGCGGCATGGCCGGCCCCAGCTCGATCGGCAGGGCCCGCCGGGTGCGTCCGCGCAGCATGTCGAGGCAGACGTTGGTGGCGATGCGGTACAGCCAGGAGCGCAGGCTGGCACGCCCCTCGAACTGTTCGCTCTTGCGCCATGCGCGGACCATGGTCTCCTGCACCGCGTCCTCGGCGTCGAACGCGGATCCCAGCATTCGGTAGCAGTAGCCGGTCAGCTCGCGCCGGTAGGTTTCCGGCTCCGTGGCCAGCGGCGCTTCCATCACCATCCGGCGATCGTACGCAGCACCTGCGACAACGAGACAGCGTTAGTTCCGCTCCACCGGCGAGAAGTGGATCGCCGAGAGGGCACCGACCAGGATCGCCGGGAAGACCAGTGTGGCCCAGCGCAATCCGCACGCGTCGCTGAGCAGGCCGAGCAGCGGTGGGCAGCTGAGCATCGCCAGCCCCTGCCCGGCCGCGGAACGCGCCGAGGCAAGATGCGTTGCGCCGGGGGCGGATGTGATCAGGCGGGCCAACGCGATCGGATAGTGGACGGACATCGCGATCCCCATGATGATGACGCCGATCACCGCGAGAGCCGGGACGGACGTTGCCCAGAGCAGCGCGAAGCCGGCGAACGCGAGCAGGACGGCCGCGATGAGGAATCGGTCCAGGTTTCCGTGCAGCGGCAGCCCTCCCGCGAGCAGTCGACCGGCGGCCATGCCCGCGAGCAGTACGGACACCAACGCGGTGCCGACGGCCGTGCGCAGACCGTCGTTGAGCCTGAGCAGGTCCGGCAGCCAGAGCACGATCGTGAACTCTGCGCTGGCCAGCAGCGTCCCGCAGGTCCACGCGACCCAGCTGCGGCGGCTGAATCGCTCGCCCACCGCGCCAGGTTCCGCCGTCGCGGTTTCGTGCGTGGAAGTCGTCCGCCCGCGAGCCGCGAGGTACGCGACCGCGGCCGCGACGGGGACGACGAGCAACCCACCACGCCAGCTGAGCCCGATCAGCACCCCGAGCGCGATCACGAACGGCGCGAGCATGCCGAACAGTTCACCGAACCCGCTCGCTTCACTCAGCCCGCGAGGCCCGTCCCGATCGGAAATCAGCGACTGCACACTGCTCAGCGCGACGGCCACGGATACGCCAATCATTGCCATGCCCAGCAAGGTGATCGGCAGATCCGGACCGACGGTCAGTACGGCGATCCCAGCACAAGCCGCCGCGATCGCGAGCCACGATTCGCGCTCGCGCGGCAACAGCGAGCCGAGCCGTGAGGCGATCAGCCCGCCGAGCAGGATTCCCAGGCCCATCGCGGCGCTGTACAGCCCGACGGTCGCGTCCGAGAGGCCGCGTTCGACACCGAGCAGCACCGCGGCAGGCGCGTAGCCATCGATGAGATAGGTGCAGATAGCGTTGCGCGAGTACAACGACCAACTGCGCCGGGACGCGCGACCTAAGTGCGGCGGCGCTTCGAGCGCGGCCGCGGGTTCGTTCAGCACCTAGAGGACCTTGGACAGGAACGCCTTCGTGCGTTGCTGCTGCGGGTTGGCCAGCACCTCGCGCGGATCGCCGGACTCGACGACGACGCCCTCGTCCATGAAGACGAGCTCATCGCCGACCTCGCGCGCGAAACCCATCTCGTGCGTGACGACGACCATCGTCATGCCACCCCGAGCGAGCTCGCGCATCACGTCGAGCACCTCGCCGACCAGTTCCGGGTCGAGGGCCGAGGTCGGCTCGTCGAACAACATCAGCTTCGGATCCATCGCGAGCGCGCGGGCGATTGCGATCCGCTGCTGCTGACCGCCGGAGAGTTGCGCGGGATACGCGGATTCCTTGTCGGCGAGACCGACCTGGCGCAGCAACGCGCGCGCCTTCTCGATCGCCTCGTCCTTCGGCATCTTCCTGACCGTCAACGGCGCGCGAATGATGTTGCCCAGCACCGTCATGTGCGGGAACAGGTTGAAGTGCTGGAACACCATGCCGATGTGCCGCCGCTGCTTGGCCGCCTCCCGCGGGTGCAGTTCGTGCAGCTTGCCGTTGCGCTCGGCGTAGCCAACCAGCGTGCCGTCGACGTACAACCGTCCGGCGGACACCTGCTCCAGGTGGTTGATGCAGCGCAGAAACGTGGTCTTGCCGGACCCGGACGGACCGACCAGGCAGGTGACCTGTCCCGGCTGCACGGTGAGGTCGATGCCGCGCAACACGGTAAGGGCGCCGAATCGCTTGTGCACGTTGACGGCTCGGACGACCGGCTCAGTCGCAGTGCTGGTCGCCGCACTCATCGGGCACCCCTGTCACTGGCGCTTTCCATCTTGGCCGCGGCGAGCGCGCGCAACTGCCGCGCCGACATGGTCCGGCTCGCACCGCGGGCGAAGTGCCGCTCCAGGTAGAACTGCGCGACCATAAGCACGGACGTGAAGAACAGATACCAGGTGCAAGCGATGAGCAGCATGGGGATCGGGTTGAACGTCTCCGAGGACAGGTCGCGGGTGCGGCTGTACAGCTCGAAGCTGTACGGCACCGCCGTCACGAGCGACGTGGTCTTGAGCATCGAGATCAGCTCGTTGCCGGTCGGGGGGATGATCACGCGCATCGCCTGCGGTAGCACGATCTGGCGCATGGTCTCGCCCCAGGACATGCCGAGTGCCTTCGCCGCCTCGTACTGGCCCTCGTTCACGCTGGAGATGCCTGCCCGGACGATCTCGGCCATGTACGCCGCCTCGTTGAGCGACAGGCCGATGACCGCGAGCCAGAATGCGGTGAAGAACGTGCCGGTCTGGATGTGCGCGAACTGGTGGTAGTACGGGATGCCGATGTCCACCTGTTTGTAGATAACTGCGAGCAGCCCCCAGAACACCAGTTGGACGTACACGGGCGTACCACGGAAGAACCACAGGAATGCCCAGCTCACGGACTTGAGTACCCGGTTGCGTGACAGCCGCATCACCGCGAGCAGGCCGCCGAGAATCACGGCGAACAGCATCGACAGCGCAGTGAGCAGCAGCGTGATCATCGCCGCCTGGCTCACCCGCTTGTCGAACAGGTACTGCCCGTAGGTGCGCCAGTCGTACGCGTCGTTCGTCGCCGCCCCGATCAGGAACAGCACGAGCAACGCGACGAGGACCGCGGCGCTCGCCCACTCCCCCGGATGCCGCAGCGGGATCGCCTTGATGTAGTCGGGCGAATCCCGCCGCGACTCCGCGGCGGCGTCGGGCTTGTGCCGGCTCAGTTCCGTCGGGCTCATGTCAGCCGGCGGATGCGGCGTTGATCTGCGCAGTCGTGATCGCACCGGCCTGAACGCCCCACTTCGTCAGGATCTGCTTGTAGGTCCCGTCGTCGATCATGGACTGGATCGCCTTCTGCAGCGCTTCCTTCAGCGTGCCCGCGTCCTTGGACATCAACACACCGTATGGCGCGGCCTGGTACACGTCGCCGGCCAACTGCAGCTTGCCGTTCGTCTTCTCAACCGCGTAACCGGTCACCGGCGAGTCGGCGTCCATCGCGTCGGCCTTGCCCAGGACGACGGACTCGGTGGTGAGGTCCTGCGTCTGGTACGTCAGCATCTTGATCGGCTTCTTGCCGTCCGCGACGCACTGCTTGGAGAGGTCCGGGATGTCGTGGAGAGCCTCATCAGTGCCCACGCCGGTCGCGACCGTGAGGCCACACGGGTTCGCCGAGTTCACGCTTGTTCCCTTGCGCGCGGCCCATTGATAGCCGGCCGAGAAGTAGGTGACGAAGTCGACCTGCTTCTCGCGCTCGGCGTTGTCAGTGAACGACGAGACGCCGACGTTGTACCGGCCGCCCTTCACGCTCGGCAGGATGTTGTCGAACGTCGCCTGCTGGAAGTCCGCGGTGAGCCCGAGCCGCTTCGCGACGGCGTCGAAGAGGTCGACGTCCCAGCCGGTGATCTTGCCGGATGAATCCCGGTACTCGTTCGGCGCGTACGTGGGGTCGACGCCGATGGTGAGCTTGCCGCTGCTCTTGATGTCCGCGGGCAGCAGCGCTGCGGCCGCAGCATCGACGGTCGTGTTCGCCGCTGCCGACGAGGTCGAGCCGGCATTGGACGTCGAGTTCGCGTTCGAGTTCGAGTCCGACGACGGCCCGTTCGAGGCACAGCCGGTGATCGTCAAGGCAGCAGCGGTCAGCAGGGCGCTCATGATTGCGGCGGGACGCTTGTTCACTCTCGGGACCTCCGGGGTCGATAGCCAGACAGCGTATGGCGGAGTGAAGCACGATCAATCGGAATCAGACAAGCCGTTTCGAAGAAGTCTGCGACCGCCGTTACCTAACCGAGACCTACTAGGCCAGCACGACGCGCGGGCCGGCCGCCCGCAATTGCGCGACGAGTTCCTCGTCGGCGGCCGCCTCGGTGATCAGTACGTCAATGTCGGAGGCGGCGCCGTACCGCCACAGGGCGACCGCGCCGAGCTTGGAGCTGTCCGCGAGCAGCACCCGCTTGTCCGCGATACCCAGCGTCGCCCGTTTAACGGCCGCTTCCGCCGAGTCAGGCGTGGTCAGGCCGCGGTGCACGCTGATGCCGTTCGTGCCCAGGAACGCGACGTCGACGACGATCTCGCTCAGGCTGCGCAACGCGAAGCTGTCCACCTCGGCGAGGGTCACGTCGCGCACCCGGCCGCCAAGCGTGATCACGGTGAAGTTCGGTTTGGCCGCTAGCAGGAGGGCGATCGGCAGCGAATTCGTGATGATGACGAGGCGTCGGTCCTCGGGGAGCAACTCGGCCAGGTAGTGGGTGGTCGAACCGGATTCAAGGTAGATCGCTCCGCTGTCGGGCAGTTCAGCCAGGCCCGCGCGCGCGATTGCTCGCTTGGCGTCGGCATGGTCGATGCGGTCCGCGATCGCGGTCTCCATGGCGACCCGCTCGACCGGCAACGCGCCCCCGTGCACGCGGCGGACCAGCCCGGCCCTGGCGAGCACCGCAAGGTCCTTGCGAACGGTCTCCGGTGTCACCTGCAACTCGTCGGCGACCGCTTTGACATCAAGGCGGCCGTCCGCGCGGGCCCGCGACAGCAGCAGCTGCTGGCGCTCGGTCGCGTACAGCCGGGTGGTTCCGGCGGAGTCCGTCGTCACAGCCGAAACCATAGCGTGCGGCAAAACAGATCCAACGCGTTTCGTTTTGATTTCGCTTGACTAGTTCTGTTTCGCCATGCTTGGCTGCTCGCACCCGCGTGCTTCCCTCGCGCCACCGGGGTGCAACGGCAACGCGAACGTCGAAACGACGATGTCCGACAGGAGGCAGGCGGCGATGGCGAACCGGCTCGGGGTCCATTCTTTGGTGTGGGCCGGTACTTGGTCGGTCGAGGACGCCCGCCGCGCTGTCACGCTCACGCGAGCGGCGGGCTTCGACGTCCTCGAGCTCGCCCTGTCCGACCCCGCGTGCATCGACACCGCCGCGACCCGCGCCCTGCTGACCGAGTTCAACATCGCCGCCACGGGCTCGCTCGCGCTGCCGATGGAGTACGACGTCTCGTCCGAGGACCTGGACGCGGTCCGCCGGGGCGAGGGGCTCCTGCTTGCCGCGCTCACCACCATGCACGCGCTCGGGGCGGACTCGCTCTACGGGGTGCTCTACTCCGCCCTAGGCAAGTACGCGCAACCGTGCACGAGTGCTGGTCGACGCAACGCCGTCGGAGTCGTGCGCAGCGTCGCCGACGCCGCAGCCGAGCGCGACATGCGGCTCGGGCTGGAGGTCGTGAACCGCTACGAAACGAACGTCTTCAACACCGTCGCGGACGCACTGCGATTCGTCGACGAGGTGGGGCGGGACAACGTACGACTGCACTTGGACACCTACCACATGAATATCGAGGAACGCGGTCTGGCAGATCCGGTGCGCACGGCCGGCGACCGCATCGGCTACGTCCACGTCGGTGAGAGCCACCGCGGCTACCTCGGCACCGGGACCGTCGACTTCGATGCGTTCTTCGGCGCGCTGGCCGGCGTCGGATACAACGGCGACATCACCTTCGAATCGTTCTCCTCCGCCGTCGTCGAGCCGCGGTTGTCGTCCACGCTGGCGGTGTGGCGCAACCTCTGGGACGACGCCGAAGACCTGGCGAGGCATGCCCGCGCATTCATCGGCGACCGGATCGCAGCGGCGCAGGTGCTCGCGTCATGACCACCGGCACGATCGCGCCCCGGATCCGGGTCGTGGGGCTCAATCCAGCGCTCGACCGCCTCCAGGTCATCGACGCGTTCACCGCGCACGGCGTCAATCGCGCGCGGCAGGTAACCTCGCACCCCGGAGGGAAGGGGCTGATCGTGGCCCGTGTCATCCGGCGGCTGGGGCACCCGGTCACGCTCTACGGCTTCCTCGGCGGCGCGATCGGCGAGCTGATCGCGAACGAGTGCCGGCAGCTCACCATCGACGATCGGCACGTACGCATCGCCGGCGAAACCCGGATCAGCCCCATCATGGTCGAGAGCGGCACCGGCCGTACGACCGTGGTGAACGAGCCCGGACCGACGATCCATCCGGAGGAGCTGGCCGAACTGAAGGTTCAGCTGGAGCGCGACGTGCGCGCTGGCGACTACGTGATCTTGACCGGCAGCCTGCCTCCCGGCGTGCCTGCCGACTTCTATGCCGACGCGGTCAAGCGGGTGCAGGCGGCCGGCGCGTTCGCGCTCGTCGACACCAGCGGCGAAGCGCTCGCGCACGCGGTCGCCGCGGCACCGAGATTGTTGAAGGTGAGCGCACACGAGTTCGTCGGCATCGCACCGAGCCTCGCCCCGGACGACGGCCCGGCATTGTTGACCGCGATGGGCACGATACGCAGCAAAGGCGTGCCTACCGTGATCGTCACCCTCGGCGGTGCCGGTTCCCTCGCCGTCGACGGTGAGCACGCCTACCGGATCCGCACGGGCGACATCACGACGGTGAACGCAACCGGCTCGGGCGACGCGTTCCTCGCTGCACTCACGAGCACGCTGGCCTTCGGCACTGTCGATGGGGCGCACGGACTCGTCCCCGCGCTGCGCATGGCATCGGCGGCGGGCGCCGCCAACGCGATGCGCCTGGAACCGGACGTCGGCAGCCTGGACGACGTGCTCGCCCAGCTTCCGGGGGCGGCGGTGGACTTTCTGCCCGCGCCGGCCGGGCCGGACGCGCCGTGATCTTCGTCGGCGTGGACGTCGGCACGACCCGCACCAAGGCGGTCGCGTACGACGACACCGAGGGCCGGACGATCGCGCAGGCATCGGTCGACACTCCCGTGCGACAGGCCGAGCACGGCGCGGTGCACGAACCGCTAGCGATGTTCGACGCGGTCATGTCCTGCCTGCGCGGGGTTTCGGCAGAGTGCCCAAGAGAAATCTCCGCAATCAGTGTGGTTAGCCTGGCTGAGGAGGTCGTACTCGTCGACCCTGCCGGCACGCCGGTCCTCAACGCGCCGGTCTGGTACGAACCGCGCGGCGCCGGCTACGTGCCGGACTACCTGCAGGTGCGCGGCGGCGCCGCAGCGGCGAACCCGGCCTTCTCGCTGTTCACGCTGCGCTGGCTTGCCGAGCAGGCACCGGCGGCGCGCACGCACGCCACCCGGTTTACCGACATGGCCAGCTTCGCTCTGTGCCGGCTCGCCGGACGCGGTGATCAACTCGTCATGGATCACTCGCACGCCTCGCGTACCGGTGCCTTCCTGCTGGCAGACCGGGCGTTCGACGCGGACGCGCTCGATTGGGCCGGCAACTGGACGCCGCTCGCGCCCGAGCTGGTTCCGTCCGGACAGGTGATCGGCACGGTGACACCTGAGCTCGCGGCGGCGCTCGGCCTGGGCCAAGACGTGCAACTCGTCAGCGGCGCGCACGACCACTTCGCGGCCGCGTTCGCCAGTGGCGTGCGCCGGCCAGGCGACGCGATGCTTTCGGTCGGCACCGCCGAAGCCCAGCTGGTGCTGACCGACACCGTGCCCGACGCCCCCGGGCTGTCCGTCGACGTCGGCTGCTTCGTCGACGACAGCACCTACTACGTGCACCGCGGCCTCGCCGCGGGCCAGCTGTTTGCGAACTGGCGCGCACTGTTGCATGCCGGCGGCGAGTTGCGTGACGCCTGGTTCACCCCGGCGCCGTCACGCGATCGTGCTGCGGGCATCCCGCTGTGCACGATCGATCCCGAACTCGCGACCGCGTCGTTCGACCGCCTGCCCCTGGACGTCGACACCGACGGTGTACTGCGCTGCCTGAGCGAGGGGTTGGCGATGTGCGCACGCGATGCCTTGGTGCTTCTCGAGCGCGCAAGCGGCACGTCAGTCCGGCAGTTGACCGTCGCCGGACCGGCCGCGCTCCACGACGGATGGCAGCGGCTGCGCGCGGCGATCCTGCAACGCGAGATGCGCATCGTCACCACGCCGGAGCCCAGTGCGCTCGGCGCGGCAGTGTTGGCGCAACGTGCGATCACGGGAACGGCAGATGTCCCCACCGAGCTGATCGACGTCGCGGCGACACCCGATCACCCGTACTACCTCGCACTCATCGACGCCTACAACGCGCGCTGATCTCCTTACGACGAAAGGCTCTTCATGCCCACACTCTCAACCGTCCCCTTCGGTACGACGGGGATGACGGTCTCGCGCGTGGGCCTCGGCGCGTTCGCGATCGGCGGTCCGAGGTGGTCGCACGGCTGGGGCGCGCAGGACGACGACGCTTCCATCGCGACGATCCGACACGCGGTCGAACACGGTGTGAACTGGATCGACACGGCGGCCGTGTACGGCTATGGGCACTCCGAACGGGTGGTGGCGCGCGCGGTGAGCGGCTTCGCCGAGGCTGACCGTCCGTACCTGTTCACCAAGTGCGCGGTCGTCTGGAACGAGGACGGAACCGAAGAATCGCGCGTCGCCTCGCCCGACTCGCTGCGCCGCGAGCTGGACGACTCCCTCCGCCGCCTCGACGTCGACCAGATCGACCTCTACCAGGTGCACTGGCCGCCTCTGGACGGCACCGGCGTGGACGAGTACTGGCAGGTGCTGGTGGAGATGAAGCAGTCCGGCAAGGTCCGCGCAATCGGGCTGTCCAATCACGACTGCGACGGGCTCGAGGCGGCCGAGGCGATCGGGCACGTCGACAGCCTGCAGCCGCCGCTGTCCGCGTTGCGCCGCGATGCCGCTGCAGACGTCATCCCATGGTGCCGCCGGCACGACACGGCCGTGATCGTCTACAGCCCGATGCAGTCGGGCCTACTGACGGGGGCCTTCGACGCGGCGCGAGCTGCGCAACTGGCCGCCGACGACTGGCGCAGCCGTCACCCCGACTTCACCGGCGACCAGCTGAGCAGCAACCTGGCCGTCGCCGGCACGCTGGGCAAGATCGCCGCCGAACTCGGCGCCAGCACTGGCGCGGTCGCAGTGGCCTGGACGCTCGCCGTCCCCGGAGTCACCGGGGCGATCGTCGGCGCACGCACGCCCGCGCAGGTCGACGATTGGCTCGCCGCCGGCGAACTCCGCCTGAGCGCCGAACACCTCGACGCGATCGCCGACACCATCGCAGCCACCGGCGCGGGAACGGGTCCCGTCCGCGTCGCCATCTCAACCGGGAAGGAAGTTCGATGACAGCCAACTACGAACGGCTCAGCCTGTGGCTGGAGCAGGCCGGACCACTCGACCCGCGACCCGCACTCGACGGTGACATCGACGCCGACGTGGCGATCATCGGCGCCGGCTTCACAGGACTCTGGACCGCGTACTACCTGCTCAGCCAGCAGCCGTCGCTGCGCGTCGTACTGCTCGAGCGCGCCGTGGCCGGGTCCGGCGCGTCCGGACGCAACGGCGGATTCTGCGACGGCTACCTCAACGGCGACCCGGACCGGTACGCCGGGGAACACGGCCGCGAAGCAACGCTCGCACTCCGCCAGGCCGCGGCGCGCACTCCGGAGGTGATCCAGGGCGTGCTGCAGGCCGAGGCCATCGACGCCGGCTTCGTCATGAGCGGCTCGATCAACCTGGCCCGCACACCCGAGCAGGTGCGGCGCCAGCAGGAGAGGATCGCGGCGCATCCGGAGTGGAAGCTAGGCAACGGTCTCGACAAGCGCTGGCTGTCGGCCGACGAAGTCGCGCAGCACGTCAACGTTCCCGGCGTGCTGGGCGCGATCTTCTCTCCCGCCGTCGCGCGCGTGCAGCCCGCGCGGCTGGTGCGCGGGCTCGCGCAGGCGGTCGAGCGGCGGGGCGCGACGATCTACGAGCAGACGACCGTGACCGCGATCGACGACCGCCGGGTTCGGACGGATCGCGGCACCGTCCGCGCGCCGCACGTCATCCGCGCGACCGAGGGGTACAGCGAGGGGCTGAACCGGAACAACCGGCGGCTGCTCGCGTTCACCTCGCAGATCGTCGCCACCGAACCGCTGCCTGAGACGGTCTGGGACAAGATCGGTCTCGCCAACCGCGAACTGCTCGTCAACAACGACCGGCTGTTCATCTACATGCAGCGCACGGTGGACGATCGCATCGCCCTGGGCGGCGGGTACACCTACCGCCCGGTGCGACCGACGGAGCAGGCGGCCGAGAGCCGGTTCCTGGTCGCGTCCAACTTCGCCTTGCTCGAGCAGACCGTGCGCACGATGTTCCCGGACGCGGCGGACGCGAGGATCACGCACCGCTGGGGTGGCATCTGGGGTGCCGGCCGCGATTTCTGCCCGACCGTCAGTTACGACCGGCTCTCCGGTTTCGGCTGGGCCGGCGGCTACGGCGACGGGGTCGCGGCGTCCAACCTGGCCGGACGCTGCCTCGCAGACCTGATCCTCGGGCAGGACACCGAGCTGTCCCGGCTCGCCTGGGTGAACCACGCCGCGCGGTCGTGGCCGCCGAATCCCTTGCCGCGTATGGGGTCTGCCATCATCACGCACGGCTTCGGCCTAGCCGACAAGCGCGAGCACGCCGGCCGCCCGACGCCGCCGTGGATCAAGGTACTCGAGGCGATGGTGCCGAAATGACAGCCACCGGGACGAGCACCGGCGTCGGATGGGACGCCGACCCGTCGTTGCCGGTCTGGACCGGTTTCGAGCCGCTGACCGACTCGCTGGTGACGGCGGACGCGTGCGTGATCGGGCTCGGCGGCAGTGGACTGGCAGCCGTCGATGAGCTGGCATCGCGCGGCCTCTCGGTTGTCGGTGTCGACGCCGGGCGGGTGGCGCGCGGCGCTGCCGGCCGCAACGGCGGGATCCTGGCGTGCGGCGGCGCCATGTCGTTCCGCGACGCGTGCGATCGGTTCGGCGCCGACATCGCCCTGGACCTGTGGCGACGCACCGAGGCCGAGCTGGACTGGCTGTCCGAGCGGCTCGGTCCGGACGTGATCCGTCGCGACGGGGTGCTCCGCCTGGCCGGCCTGCCCGGCCCGTCGGAGGATGACGCCGAAGCGGCCGAGCGGGTGCGTGAGCAGGCCGACTTCGTTGCCGACTACGAACTGATGCATGAGCACGGCATCGTGGTCGAGCGGTACGACGGCGAGTTGGGCACCGGACTGTTCCTGCCGACGAACGGTGCGATGAACCCCGTCGCCCGCGCGTTCGGCCTGGCCACCCAGCTGTCGGGAGGCGCGAGCCTGCACGAGAACACGCCTGTGCTGTCCGTCTCGGCCGGTTCGGTGCGCACCGCGTTCGGCGTGATCCGTGCGGGCGTTGTGGTGGTCGCGGTCGACGGCAAGCTGGACGTCCTGCTGCCGCAACTGCGTCCGCGCGTCCGTACGCTGCGGCTGCAGATGCTGGCGACCTCGCCGCTCAGCAGCCGTCGGCTGCCGTGCCCCGTGTCCGTGCGGTGGGGGTTCGACTACGCGCAGCAGGACCAGTCCGGGCGGCTGCTCGTCGGGGGCGGACGGGACCGGTTCGTCGAGGAGGAGAACACGCACGACGACCGGCCGACCGCGGGTGTCCAGGGACGCATCGAGCACATCGCCGCTCGGCTCGCCGGCGGACCCGTGTCCGTGACCCATCGATGGGCTGCGTCGGTCGGCTACACCGACGATCACCGTGCCGTGTGCGCGGAGGTGGACGACGACGTGGTCGCGTGCGGTGCCTACAGCGGGGACGGAAATCTGGTCGGCCCGGTCGCGGCGCGCGCGGCGGTGGCGCTCGCGGTCGACGGCACCGAGCCCCCGCCCTACTTCATCAGCGACCTTTGAGGGAGTCTCCGCACGCCTGACGACTACCGAGCAAGGCCACCCCTCGCGGCGTGGAATCAGTCTTCAGGTCACAGACCCAGGATCCGCCGCAGGATGAGGTCGATTTGCGCGAGGTGGACCGCATCCACCGACGCGACCTGCCGCAGCAGTCGGTCAGCCGACACCGCGCGGATGAGTTCGCATTGGACGTAGCTGGTGATCGGCAGCGGGCCGTCCAACTCCACGTGCGTCGGGTAGCCACGCCGGGAGCGAGTAACCGGCAGGACAACCGGCGTGCCGTGTCGATTCAACTGCTCGGGCGAGACAATGACGGCGGGCCGGCGAAAACCTGGCTCGTGGCCGGTCGGGCTGCCGAAGTCACATAGGTAGACATCGCCCCGGTTCACCAGACGTCGTCCCATGTCTCGTCGGGATCAAGTCCGTCTGTGAGATCACCGGCGAACTGCTCGGCTTCAATTGCGCCGCGGGCGCGGGAATCCGGCTCGCCCATAGTGCGGGCCACCCCTGCCCAGAATTCGGCATCGGCCGCAGCATCCAGCGAGCGTGCAATTGCCCCGGCAAGCGTGGTCTGTTCGCGTTCTGCGAGGGCAGCAATCCGGTCACGCAGCTCGACTGACACCTTGATCGTCGTCATCTGCATACCTCTCAGTATACCGATCGCACCACCTGTTGGAACCCGCTCACGTGTCCAGGGAGCTGGGGTCGGCGGGCACGTCGACGGCGTGCTGGCGCAGTGCCTCGAGCGGGACGACGCGCAGCACCGCCTCGTTGGTGGCCGCGAGCACGACCGGCGCCGCGACCCCGTCCCGGTACGCGCGCGCCCAGTTCAGCGCGGTGACGCACCAGCGGTCGCCCGGCGTCAGGCCGGCGAATCCGAACTCCGGACGCGGCGTGGACAGGTCGTTGCCGATGCCGCGCTGGTGTTCGAGGAACTCGGCCGACACGACCGCACAGATGGTGTGGCTGCCGAGGTCCTCGGGGCCGGTGGTGCAGTAGCCGTCGCGATAGAAGCCGGTCAGCGGTTCGGTGCCGCACGGTTCCAGCTCGCCGCCCAGGACGTTGCGATCACTCACCCGTCCAGCATCGCGCATCGCGGCCGCGTCCACCTGTTCGGGCGATACTGCTGGGGTGCCGCGTACCCGCCTGCTGCCGATCATCTGCGCGGTGCTCCTCGCCGCCGGGTGCGCTGTGGGGTCTGCCACCGCTCCGCCGATTCGGGCCAGTTCTGGCAGCGCGACACGGCCCGAAGGCGTGCCGTCCACGCCAGTGCCGTCAACCCCAGTGCCGTCAACCCCAGTGCCGTCCACGCCAGCGCACTCCACCACGCCGCCGACGACGTCCGCGCGGCCCAATGCCCGGACGGCACACCCGCCCGTCATCGTCATCGACCCGGGTCACAGCCGGACTGTCGACGCGACCGATCCGCGCACCGGGCTGGTCGTGTCCGACTACGAGAACGAGCCCGAGATGCAGGACGTGTTCGCGGTGGCCGAGCTGGTGCGCGACGGACTGCGCGCGGACGGCTACCGCGTGGTCATGACCAAGTCCCGCCTCGATCAGCGGCGCAACCTCGCCCAGCGCGCCCGGATCGCGGACACCGCGCATGCGGCGCTGGCGCTGAGCATCCACGACCAGGCCGGCTCAGCCGGGGGCATCGGATTCAGGGACGGGAACAACATCGTCTACTACCAGCGCGTCGGCGATTACCGCGAGACGCCCAGCGGCCACAAGATCGTGTTCACCGATCAGCAGGTCGCCGCGCTGAGCAAGAAGTACGCACGCATCTTCGCCGCCGAACGGCACAAGGCCCAGGGCGTGCCGATCACCGTGCAGGGCGACACCGGCTACGACCTGGGCAGTCGCGGGCTCGCCGCCGGTGACATCTGGACGGTCCAGCTCCTGTCGCACGTCCCGTGGATCTACAACGAGGCCGGCGGCAACAGCGCCGGGCGGTCCGGGCTGGACTCGGCAGACAGGCGCACGTACGCCGACGGTCTCGTCGCCGCCGTAGAGCGCTGCGTACCGATCAGCTGACCGGCGCCGACCACCGGGCATAGGCTGCGGTCCTCAACTTCGTGGAGTCGGGGACAAGAAGTGCTTTCAGGATCGGTGGGCTTGGTCAGCCCGGTGTTCGTCGGGCGCGACAGCGAGCTGGCGATCGCTCGCGAACTGCTGGAGCGGATCGCGGCCGGTGATGCCGCACAGCTGCTGGTCGCGGGCGAGGCCGGAGTCGGCAAGACCCGCTTCGTCGAGGAGCTGGCCGCGACCGCGCGCACGAACGGCGCGCGAGTCCTGTCCGGCCGGTGCGTCCAGCTGGGCACGGACGGCCTGCCGTTCGCGCCGGTCGCCGAGGCGTTGCGCGAACTTGTCCGCGAGACCGGAACCCAGCAGCTGGACGAACTGCTCGGCCCGGCCCGCGAGCTCGTCCACCGGCTGGTGGGCTCGAGCACCGCCGAACCGTCCGCGCTCACCAGCTCGCAGCTGCTCGAACTCGCGCTCGGGCTGGTTGAACGGCTCAGCGAGGAACGTCCATTGCTCCTCGTGATCGAGGACCTGCACTGGGCCGACCGCTCCACGCTCGACCTCGCCGCGTTCCTGACGCAGAACCTGCGCGGCCTGCCCGCCGCGCTCGTGTTCACCTACCGCTCCGACGAGGTCGATCGGCGCCACCCGCTGCGCGCGCTGCTCACCGGCTGGGAGCGCGGCCGCACCGTGACGCGCATCGAGCTGGCGCGGTTCGGACGCGACGAGGTGAACGCGCAGCTCGCCGGAATCCTGGGCGACACCCCGGACGCGAACACGCTGAACCTCGTCTACGACCGCTCGGAGGGCAACGCCTTCCTGGTCGAGGAGATGCTCAGCGTGGTCCGCTCCGGCGACCCGCGCGGCCTGCCGCCGTCGCTGCGCGACGTGCTCCTGGCCCGCGTGGACCACCTGAGCGAACCCGCGTCCCGGATGCTGCGGCTGGCCGCGGTCGCCGGGCGGTCCGTGCCGGAGCGGCTGCTGGTCGCGGTGTCCGGCATGAACGACGCCGACGCGCTCGCCGCGATTCGCGAGGCCGTTGAGGCGCATCTGCTGGTGGTGGACGAAGCGGGTTACGGCTACCGGTTCCGGCACGCGCTCGCGCGCGACGCGGTGTACGACGACCTGCTGCCCGGCGAACGCGTCCGGCTGCACGCCGCGTATTCCGACGCGCTCGCCCGGGATCTGCAGCTGCTGCGCGACAGCGACCTGTCCGTGTCCGCGTCTCTGGCCTACCACGCGTACGCGGCGCTCGACCTGCCGCGCGCGCTCAACGCGTCCGTCTCGGCGGGGCGCGAGGCGATGGCCGGGCTCGCCCCGCGCGATGCCCGCGCCCACTTCGAGCGGGCGCTGGAGATCTGGCCGCGTGTGCCCGCCGACGAGCTGCCGACCGGTGTCGACCAGGCGGACGTGCTCGCGCTCGCCGGTGAGGCCGCCTACCGCAGCGGCGAGATGGAGCGCGCGGCCACCCTGATGGCACAGGCGGTCGCGGAGTTGCCGGCGGACGCGTCGCCGGAACGTCGCGCGCTGCACATGCAGAACTCGGCGCGCTCCACGCGTGACACCGGCGGCGTGCCCGCGGCGGTCGAGCAGTTGCAGGAGGCGCTCGCCCTGCTGCCCGAGGACCCGCCGACGACGGTCCGCGCCGAGCTGCTCGCGTCGCTGTCGACCGCGCTGCTGCGCAACCGTGTCGTGGACCGCGCCGCACAGGTCGCCGAACTCGCCATCGACGCGGCGCGCGCCGTGCACATGCCGCGGGTCGAGGCGGACGCGCTGATCACGCGCGGCTACGGCCAGGCGGACATGGGCCGGGTGGCGGACGGCATCGCCAGCACCCGTGCCGGGCGGCAGCTGGCGGTCGAGAGCGGCGATGCGCTCACCGCGATGCGCGGATTCATCAACGCGGCCGACCTATTGGAGTCGGGCGGCCAGTCGGCGGAGGCCGTGCGCGAGGCAGAGGCGGGCCTGGCGTTCGCGCAGCGGTCGGGGCTGGTGCGCAGCCTCGGCGCGTACGTAACCGGAAACCTGGTCGAGTCGCTGCTGCACCTGGGCCAGTGGCAGCGTGCCCGCGCGCTGATCGACGACACGCTCGCCGCGCAGCCCGAGGGGATCTTCGAGGCCAGCGTGCAGCTGCTCAACGCCGAGCTCGGCCTGCGCACCGGTGACATCGCCGGTTGCGAGTACGCGGTGGCGCGCTGCCGCGGGCTGCTGATCGACCCGGACGATCAGCAGTTCACCCATCCGCTGACCATGCTCGCCGCCGAACTGCACCTGGTCGGCCGGCGTTTCGACGACGCCCGCGACACCGTGCTGCGCGCGCTCCTCGGCGTCGAACGGCTGGTGTGGCCGCGGTACGCCTGGCCGCTGGTGTGGACGGGCGTGCGCGCCGAGGTCGAGCGGGTGCGATCAGGGGCCGGCCCCGCGCAGGTCAACCCCGACGTCGTCGCCGTGACCCGCACGCTGGGCGTCGATTCCCCGCCCACGCAGGCCTACCGGCTCATGTGCGCAGCGGAACTGGGCGACGTCGGTGTCGGCGATACGGGCTGGGACGACGTCCGCACCGCCTGGCGCGAGCTGTCCTGGCCGTGGCAGCACGCGTACTCGCTGCTGCGCCAGGCCGAGGTGCACGCCGAGGCCGGACGTCGCGGGCCAGCCGCCGACGCGCTCGTCGAGTCCTGGACGATCGCCACCACGCTGGACGCGCGCCCGCTGATCACCGCGGCCGAACAGCTGGCCCAGCGGGCCCGCATCGAACTCGGCGGCGCGCCGGCTCCGTCCCAGTCCGAGGCCGACCCACTGGCCGGATTCGGCCTGACCGCTCGCGAGCGCGAGGTACTGCTGCTGCTCGCCGACGGGCACTCCAACCCGCAGATCGCGCGGGACCTGTTCATCAGCCCGAAGACGGCCAGCGTGCACGTCTCGAACATCCTCGCCAAGCTCGGCATGAGCAGCCGCGTACAGGCCGCCGGCCTTGTCCACCGCATCTCTGAGCGGTGAGTTAGGGCAACCGCCCGATGCCTGGGAGCACTCCTTAGCCGCACTCTCGTGATCGCCCGCCGACCTAGGAGCGATCATGCTGCACAACCGGAGCTTTTCCAGACTGCTCGCCGCGCTGGCGGTCTCCCAGCTGGGTGACTGGCTGTACAACGTTGCGTTGCTGGCGTTCGTGTTCGAGCGGACGCACTCGGCCACGTGGCTGGGTGCGACGACCGCGGCGCGCGTGCTGCCGATCGTGCTGCTCGGCCCGCTCGCCGGGATCCTCGGCGATCGGTTCGACCGGCGCGTGGTGATGGTGCTCAGCGACGTTGCCCGCGCCGCCACCATGCTCGCGCTCGTCGCCGTCGTCGAGTACGGGCTGCCGATCTGGCTCGTCCCGGTGCTGGCCGCCGTCGCGACCGCGGCGGCCAGCCCGTACCCGTCATGTGTCGCGGCGTCCGTCCCGCGGCTGGTCCCGCGCGAGCAGCTGCCGTCGGCGAACGCCCTGCGCGCGGCGGTCGGGCCGCTGGCCATCGTCGCCGGCCCCGCGATCGGCGCGGTCCTGCTCGCGATGGCCGGCGTCGCCTGGGCGTTCGCGCTCAACGCGGTCACCTTCGTCGCGTCGGCCGTGCTCGTGCTCGCGGTGCCGCAGCGGGACGCGTTCCGTCCGTCCGGTAGCGCCGAACGCGAGCCGGGGGTGTGGGCGGCGGTGACCGTCGGCGCGCGCGAGCTGCTCCGCCGTCCGGACGCGAGCCGGCTGGTCGGCGCGGACGTGCTGTGCAGTCTCTGCTACGGCGTGCAGACGGTGCTGCTGGTCGCGGTGAGCGTGCGACTGGGCTGGCACGATTCCGGCTACGGGCTGTTGCTCGGCGCGATCGGTGCGGGCGGGTTCGTCGGCACCACGCTCGCACCGCGGGTCCTGCGCGCGCTCGGTGGCCAGCACGCCCCGGCGCTCGCACTGCTGACGGTCGGAATCTGCTTACCGTTGCTGGCGATCGTGCCCTCCTACCCGGTTGTGCTGCTCGCTGCGGCGGCCGGTGGTGCCGGTGCGCTGCTGGTGGAAGTCGGCGCGGAGACCGTGCTGCAGGAGCAGTTGCCGGACGACGTGTTCGCCCGCGCATACGGCTTCGCGTTCCCCGCCTCGATCGGCGGCATCGCGCTCGGCTCGCTCGTCGCGGCGCCGCTGGTGATGGCGCTCGGTGTCGCGGGCACGTTCGCCGCCGTCGGAGTGCTCGTCTGCGGCTACGCGCTCTGGCTCGGCACCGCCGGCCACCGTCCGTCCGTCGTCGCCGTGGACGCACGGGTCTGACGGGCGGATCTGAGCCGCCGGATAAGGCGACTGCCCGATGCCCACCCGCGGGCCTTACCGCGAATCTCGACGTACGCAATCAGAACCGAGGAGAACACAATGCGCGCCCGAACCGTCACCATCGCTCTAGCGGCGCTGGCTCTCACTAGCTCGCTGGCCTTCGCGGTCTCGGCCAGTGCTGCCACGACCACGCAGCCGACGCAGACCTTCACCACGGCCGGCACGTATTACGTGACGGTTCCCGACCACTTCGACGGGCTCGAGCTGGACGGCGTCGGTGGCGCGGGCTACGCAGGTGATCCTTCCTCGAGCGGTTCGTCGCGGGGCGGCGCCGGCGGCGCGGGCACCCACGTGCACGTCACGTTCGCCGAGAAGGCGTTGTCCACCGGTGACGTGTTCAAGATCGTCGTGGGCGCGAAGGGGGGCGGCGGGCAGCGCGGCTACGGCTCTGAGGCTTCCGGCAGCGGCGGGAACGGCGGCGGCGCCACGATCGTCACCGACGTCACCACCGGCAACGTGCTGCTCGTCGCCGGCGGCGGAGGTGGTGGCGGAGGCGGCAGCGGCTGGGACATCGGGTACGCGGGCGGTAGCGGCGGCACGGGCGGCGACGGCACGCCGGGCATCGGCATCTTCGGCCTGGCCGCCGGTCGCGGCGGCGCCGTCGGACAGATCGGCGACTGCACGCAGGGCGTCGGCCAGGGCGGGACCGGTGAGAGCGCGCCGACCGCGTCCGGAGACGGCGGCGGAGGCGGAGGCGGGCAGGGCGCGTGCGGTGGCGGCGGCCAGAGCGGCGGCAGCGGCGAGCACGGCGCGGGCGAGGGTGGTGGCGGCGGCGGGGGCGCCGGTGCGAGCTACGTCGCACCGTTCAACTCCGGCATGCAGTACTCCGCCGGCACGAACTCCGGCGACGGCACGGTTTCGGTCACCTTCACGACGCGGGTTCCGGAGCAGCCGGTGATCACGACACCGGACTGCATCTACCTGGCCAACCGCCCGATCGGCGGCTTCGTGTTCGTCACTGCCACCGGGTATCCCTTCCCGACACTCGCTCTGGTCGGTGGCCCCAGCTGGCTGCAGGACGACGGCTCCTCCACGGAGTTGTACCAACAGGACAGCGTCCTCACCCTGCAGCTCACCGGCGCCGCCGCGCCAGGCCAGTACCGGGCGCAGGTGGAAGCGAGGAACGACGCCGGCTCGATCGTCGAACCGCTGACGCTCGTCGCCGGGACCGATCACGCGACGTTCCTCTCGCCGGACACCGCGACGGCAACCGCGGGCAGCCCGTTAACCTTCCGAGTGCAGGCCGTCGAATGCCCGCCGATCATGTACTACTCCATTGACGGGCCGAACGACGTGCCGTGGTTGACGATCGACCGCGGGACCGGTGAGCTGTCCGGCACGCCCACCGCGTCCGACGTCGGCACGCACACAATCACCGTCGAGGCGAGCACGGGTGGCGTCGTGGGCACCACGCTGACGCAAACCCTTACCGTGCACGTCGATCCGGCCGCGGTCACGCCACCGCCCGTCACGATTCCGCCGGTCACCAGCACTCCCCCGGCACCGCCGACGAATCCCGTGCCGCCGGCCACGACGCAGCCGCCCGCTCCACCGGCCTCGTCGGCCGGATCGACACCGCCGGGCAGCCCGTCCGCCGGCACCGCGCCCGCAGCGCCGAAACCGCCCTCGGCGAACAAGCCCTCGGCCGACCTGGCGGTGCACCTCGGCGGACCGGCGAGGGTGCGCAGGGGACGTACCTTCACCGAGACCCTCACCGTGACCAACCACGGTCCGCGCCGGGCCGGCCGCGTGCACGTCGCGCTGCGCGTCCCGCACGGGTTCGCGGTCACCGACACCGCGGGCGCGTCACGCCACGGCCGGGCCCTGCGCTGGGGTATCGCGGCGCTGGCGGCGCACGCGACGCGCACGTACACGCTCACGTTCGACGTCGTCACACGCCGGGACGGGCACCGGACGATCCGGGCGGCCGTCCGCTCCCTCGCCGCACTCGACCGGCACCCGGCCAACAACCGGTTCCGCGCGCGACTGACCCTGATTTGACTAAGAGTGCCGAGCGGGTAACGTCGGCAGTGGCTAAACCCTCGCCAGGACCTCCTTTCCTGGGAGCACTTTGCCCGCCGCCGAGCAGTACTCAGATCGCGTCCTTTCCGCCGGCCCAGCCTCATTCGTCGCCAAAGGCGAGGTGGACCTCGCCACGGCTGACGATCTCGTCGCGGCAGCGCTCCTCGCGCTCGACGACGTTCCGCCCGGCGACGCATTCGTTCTCGACCTCGGCGCCGTCACCTTCATGGACTGCGTCGGCGTGGCCGCGTTGCTCGCGATCAGGACCAGTTCCACCGAGCGCGGCCGCGCCTTCGCTATCAGGAATGCCCCGCAGTGCGTTCGACGCATACTTTCGATCACCGGTTTGGACCGCGAACTCGACATGTTCTGACCTGGCGCGACTGCACCTCTGCGGCCGCGCGGTTATGTCGCTGCGGGGCCGCCGATAGCATCGCGCTATGACGACGCCGCCGGTGATTCCGGAGCCGGACACCAAGGACTGGACCTGGACGCTCACCCGCCCGTGTCCGGACTGCGGCTACGACGCGACCGCCGTCCGCCGCGACGGGATCGCCACGCTCACCCGCAGTTATGTCGCAGCGGTGCTCGATGCGCTGCAGCGTCCGGACGCCGCGGTGCGTCCACAGCCGGACGTCTGGTCGTCGCTCGAGTACGCCTGCCACGTCCGCGACGTCTGCGCGCTGTTCGCCGAGCGGCTGCACCTGATGCTCACCAAGGACGATCCCACTTTCGACGACTGGGATCAGGACGTGACCGCGCTCGAGCAGCAGTACTGGACCCAGAACGCGCAGGACGTCGCCGCCGCGTTGCAGCTCAACTCCGATCACGTCGCGGACGCGTTCGCCGCCGTGCGTGAGGATCAGTGGCAGCGTCCCAGCCGCCGCTCGAACGGATCGACGTTCACCGTCGACTCGTTCGGGCGCTACTTCCTGCACGACCTCGCGCACCACGCCTGGGACGTCCGCCCCGCCTGAGGGCCATCGGTTCGTGCCCGTGTCTACGACTGACCGGGCAGCCAGATCCGGAAGTGCCCGCTGTCGTAGAGCAGGCCGAGGAAGTAGAGCATGCCGTCGTAGTAGCGCGCCTTCCCCGACGGGATGGGCGTGTTCCAGAAGTCCTCGACGAACGCCTTCTTGCCGCGGTTCGTGGCGGAAATGGCCGAGGTCGAGTTCATCGCGACCAGACCCTGCGCGTGCGCGGGCTCGTAGGTGTTCTGACCGTTGACGATCGGCGTGCCGTCCGGGCGGTACCGGCTGACGTAGGTGGTAACGCCCTGGCCCTCGAAGAATCGCTCGAGCGTGTTCGAGTACTCGCTCTGCCATGGACGCACCCCGAACCACAGCGCGTCGATGTTCGCGTTCGCGATCACACGCCAGGCGTCCTCCTGGAAGTTCTGCCCGTAGCCGTCCGGATTCGACGGGTCCCACGGCGCCGGGTAGGGCTTGCCGTCGAAGGTGGTGTAGTCCGAGGCCAGCCCGGTCTGCGGGTTGGGGGCGGTCTGCAGGATCGTCTCGGCGGCGTCGGTGGCCTTGCCCCACTGCACCGCGTCGTCCGGATCCACCACCGCGAAGATCCGGTAGAACGCCGGCAGCGCGTAGGACGGATCGGTGAAGTAGAGGGACGTGGCCGGTGGAGTGAACAGCGGCAGGTCATGCGTCGCGTCGAACATGTTGATGCCACCGGTGTCGGACTCGTGCCACATCGCGTGCAGGATCTGCTTCGCCTGCTGCCCGTAGTCGTAGATGCCCGTGCCGTCGCCCCAGCGACCGGAGGCAAAGACCAGCGCCGCCGCGATCCACTGGTCGCCGTCCGGGGCGACACCGGGATCGATGATCTTGCCGGTCGTGTCGGTGTGCCACGCGAAGTAGTACTTCGTCGGGCCGCTCTGCAGCTGCATCTTCGTCTTGGCGAAGTTCCACAACGAGTCGAACTCGTACTTGTGATCGGTCTGGACCGCGATCATCATCGCGTAGCCCATTCCTTCGGTGCGCACGTCCTGGTTGCCGATGTCCTCGACGTAGGCCATGCCCGGCGCCAGCTGGTAGTACAGCGTCTGGCCGTCGTCATGGCGGGGCGCGGTACCCGGATCACCGTGGAACAGCTGGTTCCAGGCGGCGTCGAGCTTGGCCTGGATGGCCGGGTGCGAATGACCGTCATGCGCGAACAGGTTCGTGTACACGCCCGTGTGGCTCGCGCCCAGCGGGTTGTGCTGCAGCCCTGCCGGGCGGGGTCCCGCCGAGCGCCGCGGGCGCCGATGCGAGCACCGCGGCCGCCGCCACGAGCGAGATTCCCAACCTCTTACCAGTGCGCATGGCACCTCCACCTCGGATCGACCGGTCGCGTGGCCGAAGGAACCCCTTCGCCGCCTACCGGTCGAACTGGATAACACGGACCTTGATCGCAGCGTCACCCACGTGATCAGGGTGCGCGGGACATTACGCGCAGGTTTGACCGTTAGTCAACGGGCATCTCCACACAGAAGGTCCATGTTTGGCAGAAAGCCGAAAGAACGGCTGGATCAGCTAGCCGTCGGCCGGCAGCGCGGGAGCCGCGGGCCGGCTGTGCACGAGCAGGTCGGGAGCCTTGGCGAGCACGAGGCCGGCCGCGCCCAGGACCGCCGCCCGGTCGCCCAGTTCGCCGGCCACCACGCGGTAGTGGTCCGCCGACCGGGGCATGACGTGGCTGCGGATGCTGCGCCGCATCGGCTCGAACAGCAGCTCGCCGGCCGTTGCCAGCTCCCCGCCGACGACGACGAGTTCCGGATCGAAGAGCGTCACCATCGCCGCGATACAGCGCCCGACGGCTTCGCCGGCGTCCTCGACAGCGCGCCGCGCGCCGTGATCGCCGGCCTCGAGCAAGCCGAACAGCTCGTCGGTGTCGACCGGACGGTTCCAGCTCTGGGCGAGCAGGTTGGCGAGCGCAACCGGGCTCGCCACCGTCTCCAGGCAGCCGCGGTTGCCGCAGCGGCACATCCGCCCGCGCGGCTCGACCTGCAGGTGGCCGATCTCGCCGGCGAGCCCGTTGCCGCCGAGTTGCAGCTGGCCGCCGGTCACGATGCCGGCGCCGATGCCGGCCGAGAGCCGGACGTAGATCATGTGATCGCAGTTGCGCGCGGCACCGTAGAGCGACTCGGCAAGCGCTCCGGCATTGGCGTCGTTGATCAGTTCGGCGGTGAGCCCGGTCCGGCGGGACAGTTCGTCCGCGGGGCGCACGCCGACCCAGTCGGTCATGATGCCTTCGGCGTAAAGGGTGTCGTTCGTGGTTTCGACGGGGCAGGCGATTCCGACGCCCACGCCCAACAGGCGCTCCCGGGGGATGTCCTGGGCGCGCAGAGCCTCTTCGAGCAGGCCGGCCGCCAGGTCGAGGGTCTGCGTCGGAGTGTGGTCGACGTCGATGGCTGTGACCCGTTCCCACACGGAGGTGCCGCCGGCGTCGCAGATGGTGGCGCGCACGTGCTGGTGGCCGATGTCGACCGCAGCGGCGTAGGCGGCGGACGCGACCAGGGCCAGCGGCTGCGCGGGCCTGCCGGCGCGCCGTAACCCGTCGCCGGCGTCGCCGCGTTCCTCGACCACACCGCTCGCGATCAGGTCCGCGATCAACGTGGTGATCGTTGCGCGTGACAGGCCGGTGCGGCTGATCAGCTCCGACCTGCTGCTGCCCCCGCTGTCCTGCAGGGCGCGCAGGACGCGAACCCTGCCCTCGTCGCGCAGGTTGATCGGGGCGCCGTCCGCCGGCGCGGAGGTTGGGCGCGGACCCCGTCGCTTCCCGGCCGCCATGACCGGCAGGCTAGCATCTGGTGCCCGGCTTGGTTCGGATATAGGCGGAACTAGCGGGTAAATCTGGCGATAGCTCTTGACGCCGGACGAACTCGGGCGCAATGTATGGCCCTGAGCCGCCCAAATTCCCCCAAATAGATCTGATATTGCCGATTATCTCTGGACGTCTGGGGCCGGCGGCCTCGCGCACCGATCGCCGAGCGCCGCATGCCCGCGGCGAGCTCGGTGACCTTCCCCGAGGAGACGAGATGACACGAGCGAGGAGCCGCCGGCGACTGGCCGCAGCGCTATCCGTAGCTGCTACCGCCATCGCACTGAGCGCCGCGGTAACGGGCACCACGCACGCCGCGGCGGCTCCCGCCGCCGTGCCGATCTACCGGAACACGAGCTACTCGTTCGCCGAGCGTGCCGCCGATCTGGTGTCCCGCATGACGCTGGCGGAGAAGGTCGCCCAGCTGCGCACCAACAGCGCGCCGGCGATCCCCCGGCTGGGAGTGCAGCAGTACACGTACTGGAGCGAGGGTCAGCACGGGCTGAACACGCTCGGCGCGAACACGAACCACGGCAGCGTCGGCGGCGGGGTACACGCGACGAGCTTCCCGACCAACTTCGCGACCACGATGTCGTGGGATCCGAACCTCACCTACCAGGAGACCACCGCGATCTCGGACGAGGCGCGCGGCGAGCTGGACAAGTCGCTGTGGGGCGTGGCTCAGAACAACATCGGCCCGGACAAGAGCGACTACGGCTCGCTGAGCTACTGGGCGCCGACCGTCAACCTCGACCGCGACCCGCGCTGGGGACGCACCGACGAGGCGTTCGGCGAGGACCCGTACCTGGTCTCGACGATGGCCGGCGCGTTCGTCGACGGCTACCAGGGCGAGACGATCGACGGCCAGCCGATGAGCAGGTACCTGAAGGTCGCGGCCACGGCGAAGCACTACGCGCTGAACGACGTGGAGAACAATCGGCACGCCGACAGTTCGGACACCACCGACGCGAACATCCGCGACTACTACACGGCACAGTTCAAGAGCCTGATCGAGGACGCGCACGTGTCCGGCCTGATGACGTCGTACAACGCCGTCAACGGCACGCCCGCGCCGGCAAACACCTACACCGCGAACGAACTCGCGCAGCGCACGTACGGGTTCAACGGCTACACCACGTCCGACTGCGGCGCGGTCGGCGACGTCTACTCGACCGGCAGCCACGAATGGGCACCGCCGGGGTGGACCACCGACGGCAGCACCTGGACCAACACCGCGACCGGGAAGACCGTGTCGGCGGCCGCGGGCGGGCAGGCCTACGCCGAGCGCGCGGGCACGCAGCTCAACTGCACCGGAGCCGAGGAGACCCTGGCCAACATCCAGGAGGCGATCAACGCAGGCGTGCTGAGCGAGGGCGTCATCGACAACGCGTTGGTGCACCTGTTCACGATGCGCATGGAGACCGGCGAGTTCGACCCGCCGAGCAGCAACCCCTACACCAGCATCACCAAGGACGCGATCGAGAGCCCCGCGCACCAGGCACTGGCGCAGAAGATCGCCGACAACGCGCTGGTGCTCCTGAAGAACGACAAGGTGTCGGGCACCAGCAGGGCGCTGCTGCCGGCCGACCCGGCCTCGCTGAACAACGTCGTCATCGTCGGTGAGCTCGCCAACAAGGTGACACTCGGCGGCTACTCGGGCAGCCCGGCGTTGCAGGTCAACGCCGTGCAGGGCATCACCTCCGCCGTCCAGGCCGCCAACCCGAATGCGTCGGTCGTCTTCGACGCGTGTGACACGTCGACCCGGACCACCACGGCGGCCGCGTGCTCGGCGCAGACCCAGGCGGACATCGCCAAGGCCGACCTGGTGATCGTCTTCGTCGGAACCGACGCGAGCGTGGCCGGCGAGAGCCACGACCGCCAGACGCTGGCGATGCCGGGCAACTACGACTCGCTGATCAACGAGGTCAGCGCCGTGGGCAACCCGCGAACCGCTCTGGTCATCCAGTCCGACGGGCCGGTCAAGATCGACGACGTGCAGGGCGACTTCCCGTCCATCGTGTTCAGCGGCTACAACGGCGAGAGCCAGGGCGCCGCGCTGGCCGACGTGCTGTTCGGCAAGCACGACCCGAGCGGGCACCTGGACTTCACCTGGTTCAAGGACGACTCGCAACTGCCCGGCATGAAGAACTACGGCCTCACCCCGTCGCAGACCGGCGGGCTGGGACGCACGTACCAGTACTTCACCGGCACCCCGACCTACCCGTTCGGCTACGGCCTGAGCTACAGCCGATTCGGCTACTCCCACGTGAAGGCCGACCCCAAGGCGACGACCGCGGACCACCGGATCAACGTGCACTTCGACGTGACCAACACCGGCAGCGTCGCCGGCGCCACCGTCGCGCAGGTGTACGCGGCGACCCGCTTCACCGTCCCGGGTGTCGAACTGCCACAGAAGCGGCTGGTCGGTTTCAAGAAGACCGACGTGCTGCAGCCCGGCGAGACCGAGTCGATCGCGGTCCCCGTGAAGATCAGCGACCTCGCCCTGTGGGACGAGCAGCAGCACAAGGACGTCGTCTACGACGGCACCTACCAGTTCCAGGTCGCGGCCGACGCGAGCGACGTCGTCGGGTCGGACACGGTGAACGTCACCGGTGCCATCACGCCGCGGGTGAAGTACGTGACCGTCCAGCCCGACCAGGTCGAGTTCACCCCCGGGCAGGCCCTTGATCTCACGGGCAAGAACCCGTGGATCAAGGACGACACCGCGCAGGCCGACCAGCACGTCCCCGCCGACAACATCGTCGAGGCCGTGAACAACGACGAGTCGTTCGTCGATCTGGCGAAGGCCAACGTGACCTATGCGAGCAGCAACCCTGCTGTCGCGTCGGTCAACAGCACCGGCACCGTGCAGACCATCGCGGCCGGCACGGCGACGATCAGCGTGACCGTCAACGGCGTCACCGGCAGCGCACCGATCGTGGTCAAGCAGCCGTTCACGCTGGCCGCGCCGAGCATCGTCCAGCCCGGCTCGACATTCACCGCGACGACGACGATCCCGAATCCGAGCAGCGCACCGCTCACCGACGTCACCATGAGCGTCACCGCGCCGAGCGGCTGGCAGGTGCAGGCCACCACGCCGGCATCCTTCAGCACGGTGGCACCGGGCGACACGGCGCGCACGAGCTGGTCGATCACCGCGCCCGACGACGTGAAGCCGGGCAGCTACGACCTGTCCGCACAGGCCGGTTTCACCGACGCGGCAGGGCAGGACAGCGTCTCGGACGCGACGACCGAGTCCGTGCCGTACCCATCATGGGCCGCGGCCATCAACAACACCGGTATCAGTGACGACGCCAACCCAACGGCCGGCAACCTGGACGGCGGCGGCGCCAGCTACTCGGCGCAGGCCCTCGCCGCGGCGACCCCGAGCCTGACGCCGGGAGCGAGTTTCAGCCATGACGGGCTGACGTTCACCTGGCCGGACGCGCAGCCCGGTACCCCGGACAACGTCGTGGCGGGCGGCCAGACCGTCCCGCTGTCCGGCTCCGGCTCGACGCTCGGCTTGATCGGCACCGGCGACTACGGCACCGCGTCCGGCACGGCAACGATCACCTACACCGACGGCACCAGCCAGTCGTACCCGCTCAGCTATGCGGACTGGTGGGCCAACAATCCGACGGCGGGAGACGACATCCTGACCAGCCTGCCGTACATCAATCAGCCCTACGGCCGGCAGAACCAGCAGGTCAGTCTCTACTACGCGTCACTACCGCTGGCGGCGGGCAAGACGCCCGAGTACCTCACCCTTCCTGACGTCAGCCAGGCAGCGGTGTCGGGTGCGACCACGATGCACATCTTCGCGATCGCCATCGGCTGAGTCGACCGCAGGAAGCGGTCCCGACCACTCCGGTCGGGACCGCTTCCGTAATTCAACGACGGCGCCCAGCCAACCCCCGCCCCCGACGGGCTTCGAGCGCGGCGCGGCGCGGCGCGGAGCGTTCGAAGGGTAGAGTCAGAACCGCTGAGGCCCCGTCGCACGCCAGCTATCACGCTGGCCTCGCCCTCAGCGATGGATGAGCAGGCGCCGTCACCGGCGCCACTAAGAGGCAAGATGACCACCGGTCAGGTTCACTCGAGCGATACAGCGGCCGAGGTCAACAGCGCACAGTGCACGGTGTGTGATCACGTCCTGGATGCCCATGACCCGATAGGTCGCCGGTATTGCGAGGCGACCCAGGTGCACGCGCTCAGCCGCCTCTGCATCTGTCGGCCTGCGTGATCTCCTTCGTCTGGTCACCTGGACACGTACTTCCGGCGGGCACTGGAGGCTCGGAGAACTACACGATCGGTCAGGTGCGCGAACTGAACCGGCGGGGCGTTCCGGCACAGGTCGTCACCGTAGGGCTGGGCGAGGCGGACGGCCGGGACCAATTCACCGACATCCCGTTCCTATCGCTGGCCCGGCTCTCGGATGTCAGCAAGCTGGATGACACCGTCGCCTTCGTCAACGACATCGCCGCCGTGGCGACGAAGAACCCGTCGTTCCGGATCCTGCACGTCCCGCCGCCACTGCGCGACCGTCACCGCGCCCTCGCCCTGGACAGTGTCCGCGATCGCGTCCTGATTGCGACAAGCCGCTACTCGGCGCGATTGTGGTCGGCCTACCTCGACGTCGATCCCCACTCGATCCACGTGGTGTACCCGTTCGCCGAACCCGCCTTCGCTGCCCAGCCACGGCACGACGGCTCGGCCGGGCCGACCCGGATTCTCTACGCGGGACGACTGAGCCCGGAGAAGGGCATCTACACATTCCTGTCGACGCTCCACGTCGATGTCATCGCCGACGACAAGAGCCTGACCTTCACTGCGACCACAGCCGGTTCGGACAAGCCGCAAGGGCGGCTGATCGGTCGACTCCTCGCTGCCCACCCGGGCATCACCCTCACCGACGCACGCAAGACCCCCGAGTCGATGTCAGCGCTCATGGCGCAGCACGACATCGTGCTGATGCCCTCCAACGGCCAGTACTGGCACGAGACATTCGGCATCGTCTCCATCGAGGCGCAGCATGCAGGATGTCGAGTCGTCGCCTCACGCGACGGCGGACTACCCGAGACCGATTGCGGCGCGTTGATCCTGGTCGAACCCGATAACGCAGAGGCACTCGCCTGGGGCATTCGAGAAGCTGTCGCCGCGGGCCCGCTGCCCGCGAATGACCGACGTTCGGCAGGGAGCCGCTTCACCGCCGTGCAATCGGTGGACGCGTTGCTCGACGTCCTCAGCCGCTACGGCCACCGGCCGCCGCGGCAGCTGGAGCGCGACCTCGAGGCGCTCGTGCGGTTGCCCTCTACCGCGGCACGCATCACCCCGATCGCCGCTGCCTGAACCACTTTCGGAACGATCGCAATCTGGCGTGTCGAAGTGGGCAACTGGATTGCCCATCCACAGTGTCCTGACCTTCGTCCGCCGCCGGCAATCTGCTCCACGGGTCGGCAGCCAGATCCGCGGATCGGGGTAGTGGAAGGCCGTCGGTGTACGGCTCAGTCGCACACCCTGCGGATCAGTGCGATCGCGTTCCCGCCCAGGATGGCATCGACTTCGTCACTGGCGAAGCCCATTGCAGCCAGCGAGGAGGCCACCTCCTGGAATTGCTCGTACTCGCTCAAAACGGGGCGGTAGTTACCGTCCATGTCGGTGCCGACGCCCACGTGATCGACACCCACGGCGTCGACCAGCCGGGCGATCTCACCGACGAAGTCGGCAAGGCTTTCCGATGAGAAGCCGGACGGCCAGGCGCCGACCAGCCCGCCCGCCTCGGCCACCGCGCGGGCATGCTCACGGCTCACCAGCCGTGGGTGCTCCCGCCGCGCTCGGTCTAGGTGGGTGTGCGAGATCATCACCGGATCGGACGAGCGGCGAAGCACGTCCATCGTGGTCTGGTGCGTGGCATGGGCCAGATCGATCAACAGCCCGAGCCGGTTCATCTCGCGGACCAGTCTGGCGCCCGCGTCCGTGAGCCCGCCGTGCGCCGGCGGCGCAGTCTGTACGTCGCCGTACTCGTTCTGGTGGTAGTGGACCAGACAGATCGTCCGGACGCCGATCTCATGCGCCTCGTCCAGGCGTTCCCACTCGTGCTCGACGAAGTGCGCGCCCTCGCAGGACAGCATCATGCGGGTCCGGCCGTCCTCGCGAGCGGCGTCGACATCGTCCGCGCTCCGCATGATCGGCATTCCCGCCGCCTCGGAGTACGCCGTCATGGCAGAAAGTTGGCGCTTGTGCTCGGCGTAGGCCTCACCGGCCTCGAAGGACCGCAGGCTGCCCAGGTTCCCGTCGGCACGCACGCCCAGCAGAAGGCTGTCCGACACGGTGGAGAAGCTCACCGCCGCCAGGCCGGCCGCGCTGAACTCCGCCGCCGCGTACTCCCGCCGCTGCGCGCCGATCGCGGGATGGTGCGAGCCGCCTGCCGACACGTGAAGCTGCCCCGGGTGGGCATGCACGTCGAACCAACCGCGCACGGGCCCGCTCCCGGCCGGTGCGCCGGACGGTGTGCCAGTCACAGCGGGCCAATTCCGTCGTTGGACGCCAGCGCGGCCGAGGCGCTGGCGTCGGCCTCGGCGAAGTGGCAGGCCACCGGATGCTGCTGCCCGCGGTCAACCAGTGCCGGCTCCTGCTCGGCACAGATGTCCTGCGCCTTCCAGCACCGGGTGCGGAAGCGGCAGCCCGACGGCGGGTCTACCGGGCTGGGCACATCACCTTCCAGGACGATCCGCGTCCGCTCGCCGCGCACCTGCGGGTCGGGCACCGGCGAAGCCGAGAGCAGCGCCTGCGTATACGGGTGGCTGGGCGCGCCGTAAACCTGCTCGCGGGTCCCCGTCTCAACGATCTTGCCCAGGTACATGACCGCCACGCGATCGGAGATGTGTCGCACGATCGTCAGGTCGTGCGCGATGAACAGGTACGTGAGGCCGAACTCGTCTTGGATCCGCTTGAGCAGATTGATCACCTGCGCCTGGATGGAGACGTCGAGCGCGGACACCGGTTCGTCGAGGACGAGCAGCTCCGGGTTCAGCGCGAGCGCGCGGGCGATACCGATGCGCTGGCGCTGGCCGCCGGAGAACTCGTGCGGGTAGCGCTTGCCGTGATCCGGGCTGAGCCCGACCGTCCGCATCAGCTCGGCGATGCGATCGCGGCCGCCGCCCCGGTCGTACTGGTCGTGCACGCGCAACGGCTCGGCGATCAGGTTGTGCACCGTCATGCGCGGGTCGAGGGACGCGAACGGGTTCTGGAACACGATCTGCATGTCCTGCCGCAGCGGGCGCATCGCTTTGGCCGGCAGCGACGTGATGTCACGGCCCTTGAACTCCAGCCGGCCGCTGGTCGGGTCGATCAGCCGGATCATCGTTCGGCCCAGCGTGGTCTTGCCGCATCCTGATTCGCCGACCACCCCGAGGGTCTGGCCGGCCCGCAGCTCCAGATCCACCCCGTCGACCGCGTGCACCGCACCGGTCTGCCTGTGTAACAGCCCGGTGGTGATCGGGAAGTGCTTCACCAGTTCGGCTGCGCGCAGGATCACCTCGCCCTGTGCGGCCGTGCTCATGCTCATCGGACCGGCCTCGTCGCGGCCAGCATGCTCGTCGCGTCGCCGTCCATCTCGTCGGAGAAGTGGCACGCCGAGCGGTGCCCGTCGCCGACGGCCGGCGACAGCGCCGGCAGCTCGGTGCGGCACAGCTCGCGATCTCGACTGAGCGGGCAGCGCGGGTGGAACGGGCAACCGGACGGCACGCTGGCCATGTCGGGCGGGCTACCGGGGATGGGCCGCAGCCACTTCTCGGCGCCGATGACCTGCGGCAGGCTGCCGAGCAGGCCGAGCGTGTATGGGTGCCGGGGTGTCTTGAAGATGGTGTGGACGTCGCCGGTCTCCACGACGTGCCCGGCGTACATGACGACCACCCGGTCCGCCATCTCGGCGATCAGCCCGAGATCGTGGGTGATCAGCACCAGGCCCGCGCCGGTGTTGTGCTGCGCGGCACGCAAGACGTCCATGATCTGCGCCTGGATCGTGACGTCCAGCGCTGTCGTCGGCTCGTCCGCGATGAGCAGTGACGGCGCGTTCGCCATCCCCATCGCGATCATCGCGCGCTGGCGCATGCCGCCGGAGTACTCGTGCGGGAACTGCGCGTACCGCCGCTCGGGCTGGGGGAGGCCGACGGTCTTGAGCAGGTCGATCGCCTTGAGGCGCCGCTGCTCGCGCGGGATCGACTCGTGCGCCCGGATCGCCTCACGCAACTGGCCGCCGACGCGCAGCACCGGATCCAGGCACGTCATCGGGTCCTGCGGGATCAGCGCCACCTCTCGCCCGCGGATCCTGCGCAGCTCGGACTTCGAGGCGCGCAGCATGTCCGTGCCGCGCAGCAGCACCTGACCGGACGTGACCACCCGCGCGGTGTTCGGCAGCAGCCGCAGGACCGACAGCATCGTGACACTCTTGCCCGATCCTGACTCCCCGACGACGCCGAGCGTCTCGCCCGGGTACACATCGAAGCTCACCCCGTCGACGGCCTTCACGACCTCGGTGCGGGTGCGGAAGCTGACGGACAGGTCCTTGATCGAGAGTAATGGTTCGGTCATGGCGCTCACTCCCGCAGGCTTGGGTCGAAGGCGTCGCGCAATCCGTCGCCGACGAGATTGAAGCTCAGCACCGCCAGGAAGATCGCCAAGCCCGGGAAGGTCATCTCGTAGGACGCATGGAAGATGTACGACCTGGCCTCACCGAGCATCGAGCCCCACTCCGGGGTCGGCGGCTGCGCGCCCACACCGAGGAAGCCCAGGCCCGCCGCGACGAGGATCGTCAGCCCGACGTTGAGCGTCGCGTACACGATGATCGGGGTCAGCGCGTTCCGCAGGATGTGCCGGCGCAGGATCGTCGCCGGCTTCTCGCCGAAGGCCACCGCGGCCTCCACATACACCTCTTCACGGATCGAGAGGGCCTGGCCGCGTGCGAGCCGGATGAACTGCGGCAGCACGCCGATGCCGGCGGCGATCGTGACGCTGCGCAGCCCCACACCGAACACCGCGACAAGGACGAGCGCAAGCAGGAACGCGTTGAAGGAGAGCAGGATGTCCGTGATCCGCTGGATGATCATATCGGCGGCGCCGCCGAGGTAGCCGGAGATCAGCCCGAACGGGACGCCGATGCACATCGCGATCCCGACCGCGATGACGCCGATCGTCAACGTGTACCGCCCGCCGTACATGATGCGGGCGAGGATGTCGCGACCCAGGTCGTCGGTGCCCAGCCAGTGGTGTGCCGACGGCGCCTCGAACGCTGACGACAAGTTCTGCAGGGTCGGATCCGAGCTGGTCAACAGCGGCGCGAAGATCGCCACGAAGACGAACACCGCCAGGATGAACAACCCGACCATTGCCGCCCTGTTCTTCGCGAACACGCGCATCCGCTTGCTCGGCAGCCTGCGCCTGCGACCGGCTTCGGGCACCCCGCCGGCCTGGACGGGTTCGGCGGACAGCGACGGCGTTGCCGGAGAACTCATCGGTACAACCTCACCCTGGGATCCACGACCGAATACAGCAGGTCGGTGATGATATTGACGACGACGAACATCGCGGCGAAGGTCAGCACGATGCCCTGCACCACAGGAAAGTCGCGGGACTGAATCGACGTGACCAGCAGCTGCCCGATGCCGGGCCAGGAGAAGACCGTCTCGGTGAGCACCGCGCCGCCGAGCAGCGTGCCGAACTGCAGCCCGATGACGGTCAGGATCGGGATGAACGCGTTACGCAGCGCGTGCCCCACGGCCACCCACTCCGCAACGCCCTTCGCCCGGACCGAACGCACGTACTCCTGATCCAGCGTGTCGAGCATGGTCGAGCGTGTCATCCGGGACACCACGGCCATCGAGAACACTCCAAGCGTGACCGTCGGGAGCACCAGGCTGGACAGCGAGTCCGCCCCACCGATCGGCAGCAACTTCAGCTGCACCGAGAACAGCACGATGAGCAGGATCCCCAGCCAGTACACCGGCATCGAGATTCCGGCGACGCCGATCATCGAGCCGAACGCGTCGGCCCAACGGCCCTTGTGCGTGGCCGCCAGCACGCCGAGCGCGATCCCGAAGACGACACCGAAAACCGTGCCCAGGATCGCGAGCTCGATCGTGTACGGCAGCCGCTGGCTGATGTCGGACCACACCGGGTCCCCGGTGCGGGCCGACGTCCCCAGGTTGCCGTGCAGCAGGTGATCGAGGTAGCGCCAGAACTGGGTGGTGACCGGCTGGTCGAGACCCATCGAGTGCCGGATGCGGGTGACCTGCTGCGGCGTGGCCTGCAGCCCGGCGATCACTCTCGCCGGATCGCCGGGCAGCGCCTGCACCAGAAGCACCAGGATCGCGACGACACCCAACAACGTCACGAGGGCCGCGATCAGCCGCCGCATGATGTAGGTGACGAAGCCGCTCATGAACCGGTTCCGATCACGGTTGTCTCGTCAGCCGGCTATTTCGGGTGCGCATTGATCGTCTCGAACTTCTCGTTCGGCTGGTAGGAGATCCCGTCGATGTTGCTCTTGTAGGCCAGGATCAGCGTCTGGCTCCACAAGAAGATCCACGGCGCGTCCTGCCAGATCTTCTGCTGGATCTGGCAGTACTGGGCGTTGCGGCTGCTCTCGTCGAGGTTCTTGCTGGCCTGGTCGAACATCGTCTCGACCTGCGGGTCGGAGTAGAAGGAGTTGTTCAGCCCGGCCGGCGCCATGCTGGCCTTGTCGAACATCTCCATCTGGGTGGGCGCATCGAGCGCGCCGGGTGCCCAGCCGAGCAGGTGCAGGTCGAACGGGCCGTTCTTGTCCTGCATCGCCGTGACGTAGGACGGCCAGTCCATCGTCTTGACGTTGACCTTGACGCCGACCTTGCGCAGGTAACCCGCGATCGCCTGGGAAACCTGCAGGTCTTGCAGGTAGCGCCCGGTGGGCGAACCCATCGTCACGGTGATCGGGCCGACGCCGGAGTCCTTGAGCAACTGCTTGGCCTTGGCGGGGTCGTAGGCGTAGTCGCCCGTCTTGCAGTAGCCGGCGACGCTGGACGGGAACGGTGAGTCCATCTGGTCGACCGCGCCGAACAGCACGTGCTCGATGATCGCCTTCTTGTCGACGGCGTAGTTGAATGCCTGGCGCACCTGCGGATTGGTGAACGGTGCCTTCGCATTGTTGAACGCGATGAAGATCGAGCGGTCGCTGGGCGCCTTCACCACGGTGATGTCCCCGCTCGCCTCGAGCGACTGCAGGTCGCTGACGGACGGGTTCATGATCATGTCTAGCTGACCGGAGCGCAGGCCGGCCTCGCGGGACGTCGCTTCAGGAATGATCTTGAAGACGACCTTGCTGTAATACGGCTTGTCACCCCAGTAGTCGGCGGCGCGCTGGTAGGTGACCTCGCTGCCCTCCTGCCGGCTGACGTACTCGTACGGGCCGGTGCCCACCGGGTGCACGATGTTGGTGTAGCTGTTGCCGTCCTTGGTGGCCGATGCCGGTGAGAGGATCGCCGCAACCGTCACGCCCAGGTTCGGCAACAGGTTGGGATCGACCTCCTTCAGGTTGATGCGCACCGTCGAGTCGTCGACCGCGTCGATGCTCTTGATGACCTGGAATGCGGCACCGATCGGCACCTTGATCTTCGGGTCGATGAGCCGGCCCAGGCTGAACTTCACCGCCTGTGCGTTGAACGGCGTCCCGTCGTGGAACTTGACGCCGGTACGCAGCTTGAGCGTCAACGACAGGCCGTCCTTGGCCGTCGTCCACGACGTCGCCAGCATCGGCTGCAGCTTGCCGTTCTTGTCGAACGTTACGAGCGTCTGCAGGCCGTAGTCGATCACGTTCTGGACCGTGGTCGTGGTCTGCTGCGCCGGGTCGAGCGTGTCGAGGGCGACACCGATCCCGATGGTGAAGGTACCGCCGCTGGACTTGGAGTTGGACGAGCCCCCGGAGGAGGTGGTGCAGCCGCTCAGCGTGAGCGCCGCGATCGCGGCCAGAGCCGCGATGATCTTGAGCGATTTCGGCCGACGCAGGCGAACTGCTCGCACTGTGCCCGCCATCGATAGCGGTCGAGAACTCATCGGTTTCTCCTTTGCACTCGCTTCAGGTGCGATCTGATCTGTCCTGGTTGACCGTCGTGCTCTTCGTGCCGAGGTGAAGGCCCGGCTCGACCCTGCGCCCTTGCTGCCAGATCTGGCTGATCCGTTCGGTGAGACCGGCGAACTCGTAGGGGTCGCCGTCGACGACGACCAGATCGGCAGCGAAGCCCGGGCTGACCCGCCCGGTCACCTCGCCGAGGCGGCACAGCCCGGCTGCGCTGCCCGTCGCTGCATGCAGGACGGACTGCGGGCTCATGCCGCAACCTGCCATCAGCTCCAGCTCCCGCAGGTTCTGCCCGTGTGGACCCACCCCGCTGTCGGTGCCCATAGCGATTCGCACGCCAGCGGCCGCAGCACGGCGCACCGAGTCCGTGTGCACCCTCGCGACCTCGCGCGCCTTGTCCAGAACCGCGGCGGCCATCCCGGCGCCCGCCTCGGCCGCCTCGATCACCGCGATCGGCGCGACGAGCGTGGGAACCAGCCACGCGCCTGAGTCGAGCATCAGCTCGATCGCCTCGTCGTCGAGGTAGATGCCGTGCTCGATCGAGCGGACGCCGGCCAGCAGCGCATTCTTGATGCCGGCCGGCCCCTGGGCGTGCGCGGCGACAGGAACGCCGACCGCCGCGGCCTCAGTGACCGCGACCTCGAGCTCGGTGCGGCTGAACTGCGCGTGCCGAGGGTTGCTTGCCGGCGAGAGCACCCCGCCGGTGGCGCAGACCTTGATGACGTCCGCGCCGGCCCGCAGCATCAGCCGTACCGCGCGCCGCATCTCGTCCGGCCCGTCGGCGAGCCCGCTCGGCCGTCCAGGGTGCGGCAGGGACTGCGGCGAGTCGTACCCCGAGCGCAGCCAGCCGTCGGAGTGCCCGCCGGTCTGCCCGATGAGGTTCACCGCCAGCAGTACACGCGGCCCCGCGATGAGCCCGTCGGCCTGCGCCTGGCGGATTCCCGCATCGGCTCCGCCGAGGTCCCGCACGGTCGTGACGCCCGCCGCGAGGGTGTCGCGCATGTGCCGCTCGGCCGCGAAGAACTGATAGGAGAACGGCGAGTGCAGCCGTTGCAACTCGTCCACCCCGGAGGCGGTGAGGTGCACGTGGCAGTCGAACATGCCCGGCAGGATCGTCTTGTCGGTGACGTCGACCTCCTCGTCGCCGTCCAGGCCGGTGCCGACGCCGACGACCCGCCCGTCGGCGATCACGACATCGGCCGGCGCCGCGTCGGCACCGGTCCCGTCGAAGACCTTGCCGCCGCGCAGCAGCGTCCGCACCGAGGCGTCCACTATGCCGTCGCCGTCTTGGCTCCGGAATCGCGCGCCAGGGCGCGGATGGCGAGCTGGGCGTGCAGCAGCGTCCCGAGCGGCAGCACCGAGTCGCTGAACGCCGCGCGCGGGCTGTGGTTGCTCGGCGCGGTCCGGTAGTCGCCCTCGGGTACCGCGCCGAGGAACAGGTAGCACCCCGGCACCTCGGCGAGGATCCGGGAGAAGTCCTCGGCACCGGTGTCCGGATACTCCAGCGGCCGGTAGTGCTCGTCGCCGAACACCTCGCGCGCGACCTCGGCGGCGAACGCCGCGTGCTGGGCAGCGTTCACTGTGACCGGATACTCCTCCCGGTAGGCGACGTCGACCTCTAGGCCGTGCGCGGCCGCGATGTGCTCACACAGGCGCGGTGCCTCCTCGTGCATGCGCCGGCGTGCCTCGACGGAGAAGGTGCGGATGGTGGCGTCGAACCAGGCGTCGTCCGGGATGATGTTGCGCTTGGTCCCGCCGCGCATCGTGCCGACGGTGAGCACCACCGGGTCGAACACGTTGAAACGGCGGGTGATGAGGGCATGCAGGCCGCTCACGATCTCGGCCGCCGTGGAGATCGGGTCACGGCCCAGGTGCGGGGTCGAGCCGTGCGCACCCGCTCCGCGCACTGTCACCTCGAGTTGGTCGCTCGCGGCCATCAACGTGCCGGGACGGGTCACGAACATGCCGCGCGGGTGTTTCGCCGACACCACATGCATGCCGTACGCGGAGTCCACCCGCCGCCCGGCTGCGTCCAGCACGCCCTCCGCGATCATGTGGCCGGCGCCGTCCCAGCCCTCCTCGCCCGGCTGGAACATGAACACCACGTCGCCGTGCAGCGCGTCGCGATGGGCGGCCAGCAACCGCGCCGCACCGACGAGCATCGTCATGTGCAGGTCGTGCCCGCAGGCGTGCATCGCTCCGTCGATCTCGCTGCTGAACTCGACACCGGTCTGCTCCTGGACCGGTAGCGCGTCCATGTCACCGCGCAGCAAAACCGTGGCCCGGCGCTCGGAGCCGCCCGCAGTGCCGCGCAGCACCGCGGTGATCGAACTCAGCGACTCGCCCAGCGTGGTGTCCAGCCCCAGACCGTCGAGTTCGCGCAGCAACGTCTGCTGCGTTCGGGGCAGGTCGAGCCCGATCTCGGGGTGGCGGTGCAGCTCGTGGCGCAACTGCACCAGCTCATCTTCCAGCGCCGTCGCGTCACTTTGCAGCGTGTCGTCCAGTGCCATTGCCGGTCTCCTCGGGAGGTACCTAAGCGCGGGCACCGATGTTAGGTTCCCTTGGTTGGGTGCGGAGGATTTAGTCAGATTCCACCGATAAGAGGCCCCCGAATGAATGAATCCGGCACACTCAGTCTCGACGGCCGGCTTCTGCTCGAGGCGCTGCAAGTGGCACCGCGCGCGCCATGGGCGAAGCTAGGCGAGGTACTGGGCATCACCGCGGTCACGGCTGCCAAGCGGTGGGCACGGCTGAGCGAGGCGGGCGTCGCCTGGGTGACTGCGGCACCGGCCATGGCTATGCACACCCCGCAGTGCCTGGCCTACGTGGAAATCACGTGCCACCCCGAGCACCGGCAGGAAGTGGCGAGCGCGATCGCCCAGCACAGCCTGGCGGTCAGCGTGGAGCTGACCACCGGCAGTGCCGACATTTTGGTCACGGCCGCCGCGGCCGACTGGCACACCATGGCGCACTACCTGCTCTCCCGTCTGGACCAGGTCGAGCACGTGCAGAGCTCGCGCGCCCGGATCGCGACGCGGCTCTACGGCGAGGGTTCTGCCTGGCGGCTGCGCGAGCTCCCGGCCTCGGCGGTGGGTGCGCTCGAGCGCATCTCGGCCGAGGAGGCCCCCGCCGATGCCGCCCGCGTCCCGCTACGGGCGTCCGAGGCGGTGCGGGCGATGCTGGTGCAGCTCTCGCTGGACGGGCGCGCCTCGATCGCCGAGCTGGCCGAGTGCACCGGGTTGAGCCAGACGACGGCGCGGCGCCGGCTGACCGAGCTGCTGAGTTCGCGCATGGCGATGGTCCGGACCGATGTCAACAGCTGGGCCATCGGCTGGCCCGTGCAGGTGTATCTCGCAGCCAACGCCCCGGTCGAGGTACTCAGTCAGACCGCGCACGCGCTGAGCCGGTTCCGTGAGTTCCGACTGACCGCGACCGTCACCGGCGGGCCGAACCTGACCATGTGCGCCTGGCTGCGCACGGTGGAGGAGATCCAACGGCTGGAACTGGCCATCGCCGCGCGGCTACCCGTGGTCCGGATCGTCGACCGCTTGATCGTGCTGCGGACGATCAAGCGGATGGGTCGGCTCATCGACGAGTCGGGCAACGCGGTCGGCGTCGTCCCGATCAACCTCTGGGAGGATTCGCTGCCCGCCGAACCCGTACGCAGCAGCGCCTGAGCACGCGCGCGCCGGGACGGGAGCGCGTCGGCCGCGATACCAGTCGGTCGTCAACCACCGGATGCGAGAGCAGCGAATTCGCCTGCCCGGACGCTGACACGCTCGAGTTCGCCGGCGGCCGGATCAGGTGCTCGATCCCCGGCTGCCCGGTGTCGCGCCATTCCTGCGGCGACCGACGCACTCGGTTGCGGTGCCACCGATGAGAATGGGAGGTTGCGCGAGTCTGATGAGCTATGACAACAACACGGCGGAGCCGCATGACGGACACGTGGGCGAAGGGGGTCGCCGCGATCACGTTGTTCGTCGAGGACTTGGCCGCGGCGCGCGAGTTCTACCTGCGCACGTTCGAGCTGCCGGTGCACTTCGAGGACGCCAGCTCGGTCGTGTTCGCCTTCGGTGGCACGCTGATCAACCTGCTGGATGCGCGCGAGGCGCCGGAGCTGCTCGAGCCGGCGTCCGTGGGTGGTGCGGACGCCGGGCCGCGGTCTCAACTGACCGTCCAGGTCGCCGACGTCGACGCGGTCTGCGCCGAGCTGGTGCGGCGGGGGATCGAGCTGCTCAACGGCCCGATCGACCGTTCGTGGGGGCTCCGTACCGCCAGTTTCCGCGATCCGGCGGGCCACGTCTGGGAGCTCGCTCAGTAGCTCAGTTTTCGCGCTGCCGGCAGCGCGAGGGCAGGCGTGCCGGGACGTGCGGACACCGCCGGCTGGCGGCATGGACGCCGATGAGTACGGACAGGCAGCCGACCTACCGTCGTTCGACCGGGTCACCACGGGGTGTCGCGCGCCGCGAGGCACTGCTTGCGGCAGTGACCGACGACCTGGCCGCGAACGGCCTCGCCAACTTCTCGCTGCGCCGCGCTGCTGCGGCCGCCGGGACGACGCACAAGGTGCTGCTGTACCACTTCGACGGCATGGAGGCGCTGCTAGCCGAGGTGATGAAACGGCTGCGCGAGCGCCGCATCGACAACGCCCTGAGCGCGGTCGCGGACAGGGCGACGCTCGCCGAACGCGTGGCCGGCATCTGGCCCGTCCTCGCCGACCACGCGTCCGGGCCGCGGGTGATCGACCAGGCGATCGGTCTGGCGATGTAGGACCCCCGACCGCTACGCACACCTGTCCCGCGAGGCGACGCAGATGTACCGCGACCCGCTGTTGTCGCTGTGTCCCGCAGCTGGATACCCGCGCGGAAGACCGAGGTTGTCGAGCTGATCACCGCGACCTTTCGCTGCAGCCCCCGATGCCTGTGACCGAACGACGTTCGGCGGGGAGCCGCTTCACCGCCGTGCAATCGGTGGACGCGTTGCTCGACGTCCTCAGCCGCTACGGCCACCGGCCGCCGCGGCAGCTGGAGCGCGACCTCGAGGCGCTCGTGCGGTTGCCCTCAACCGCGGCCCGCATCACCCCGATCGCCGCTGCCTGAACACGACCAGCAGGGCGACAGCACGGGAGCCCCGTCGGCAACATCTCGAGCGTGGACGCGATCATGGTGCCGTGCGTGATCGGTGGAGCGTTGCCGCGGGCCTGGTGGCCGGCGCCATGGCCGATGCCCTGGCCGGCGACCCGCGTCGCGGGCATCCCGTCGCGATCTTCGGCCGCGCGGCCGGGCTGGCGGACCAGCGCATGTGGGCGGACTCGCGGGCGCGCGGAGCGGCTTACACCGCGGCCTGCGTGGGCGCGGTTGCCGCGCTCGGCGGAGGCGTCGAGCGCGTGGCGCACGATCGCCCGGTGCTGCGCGCGACCGTGGTCGCGGCGGCCACCTGGGCGGTGCTCGGCGCGCGCTCGCTGCGCGACGAGGCGACCGCGCTGCACGCGCTGCTGGCGGACGGCGACCTGCCCGCAGCCCGGCAACAGCTCACCCATCTGGTCGGGCGGGACCCGTCCGGGCTGGACGCCACGCAGATCGCCCGCGCGGGTGTCGAGTCGCTGGCCGAGAACAGTTCCGACGCCGTCGTCGCGCCGTTGCTGTGGGGCGCCGTGCTCGGTGTCCCAGGGCTGGTCGGGTACCGCGCCGTCAACACGTTGGACGCGATGGTCGGGCACCACACGCCGCGGTACGAGAACTTCGGCTGGGCATCGGCCCGCCTGGACGACGCCGCCAATCTGGTGCCGGCACGTTTGACCGCGGCGCTGGTCGCACTGCTGTCCGGACGGCCCCGGAAGGTGTGGCAGGTGGTGCGCCGCGACTCGCGCTCGCACCCGAGCCCGAACGGCGGATGGTGTGAGGCCGCGTTCGCCGCGGCGCTCGGCGTGCGCTTGGGCGGACGGAACGTGTACGCCGGCCGGGTCGAGCACCGCCCGCAGTTGGGAACCGGACGTCCGGCCGCCGCGGATGACCTGCCGCGCGCGGCACGGCTGGCCCGCCGGGTCGGCGCCGCTGCGACGCTGGTGGCTGCAGCTGTGGCGGTCCTGCGGCCACGCGGCTGAAAGCCGATCGTTCCGCGGTGCGCTAGCATCAGCGCCGCCCGGGTCGCAAACCCCGGGCCGGTGCACCTCCAGCGAAGACCGGTGAGAACCCGGCGCTGTTCCCGCAACGGTACTGCTCCCGCAACAGGGGGCGAGCCCGGACGCCTGGTGTGCGTCGACGAACACTGTCCTCGGAGGAAGGGCGGTTCGTTCGGCACCTTCCTCGGTGTCGCAGCGGGCGCACTTCGTCCTCCGCGAGCCGTTGGAGGATGATCTTGTCTACTCATGGTCGCCGGGCGCTCATCGCCCTCGCAGCCGTCACCCTGTGTTCCCTATTGGCCGGCTGCGGCAGCTCCGGCGCTGCGGCCACGTCCGATCACACCCGGACCGGCAGCTCGAGCAGCCCGCACCCGGCCGGCTTCCCCGTGACCGTGCACGCCGCAAACGGCGCCGTCACCATCGCGTCCGAACCGCACGCGATCGTGTCCCTTTCGCCGACCGCGACCGAGGACCTCTATGCGATCGGCGCGGGCAGCCAGGTCGTCGCGGTGGACAAGAACTCCGACTACCCCGCCGGCCTGCCGACGGACCGGATCGACGCCTACCACCTCAACGTGGAGGCGTTGACCAAGTTCCGTCCCGACCTCGTCGTGGCGGCCGGGCTGACCGCGGCCCAGCTGGCGAAGTTGCGGACGCTGGGCATCACCGTGCTGTCCGAACCGGCAGCGGCCCGCCTGTCCGACGCGTACCGGCAGATCATCGAACTGGGCGACGCGACCGGACATGCGACCAAGGCCGACAGCGTCGTCGCCACGATGAAGCAGCGCATCGCAGCCGTGGTCAGCAGCGTGGCGAAGCAGGCGACCGGGCGCAGCTACTACTACGAGCTGGACCAGACGTACTACTCGGTGACTTCCTCGACCTTCATCGGCCAGCTGCTCGGACTGCTCGGGCTGCACAGCATCGCCGACGCCGCGAAGGGGGCGGCGTCCAGCGGTGGGTACCCGCAGTTGGACGCCGAGTTCATCCTCAAGTCGAACCCGAACTACCTGTTCCTGGCCGACACGCTGTGCTGCCGGCAGTCGACCACGACCGTCGCAAACCGGCCGGGCTGGTCCACGTTGACCGCAGTCAAGGACGGCCGGGTCGTCGAACTCAACGACGACATCGCCTCCCGGTGGGGGCCACGGATCGTCGAGCTGCTGCGCACCGTGGCGAACGCGATCGACACGCACCCCGTCGGGCCGTGAGGACGACCGTGCGCGCGGCGGACACGCCGCCGCGCGCAACACCGGATCCGGACCGCCGCGCGCTCGGAAGGGTGTCCGCGCGCACCCCGCTGCTGGTCGCCGCGCTGCTGCTGGCCTGCGCGATGGTCCTGAGCCTCGCGCTGGGACCGGTCACGATCAGCCCGGCCGATCAGGTGAGCACGTTGCTCGGGCACGTCCCGTTGCTGGGCTTCCACTCCGGTGCACCCGCCGTGAACCAGGCGATCGTGTGGGACATCCGGCTGCCGAGGACGGTTCTGGCCGGGCTGGTCGGGGCGATGCTCGCGGCCGGCGGGGCGTCCTACCAGGGCGTGCTGCGCAACTCGCTGGCCGACCCGTACCTGCTCGGCGTGGCCGCCGGCGCCGGCCTGGGCGCCACGGCGGTGATCGTCGCGGGCCGGGCCGGCACGCTCGTGCTCCCGGTCGCGGCGTTCGCCGGCGCGGTGGCCGCGGTGCTGCTGACCTACCTGGTCGCTGCCGCGGGCAGCGAGCGCGCCGGCGGTTACGCGATCATCCTCGCCGGGGTCGCGGTCGCGGCGATGCTCACCGCGTTCCAGACCTACCTGCAACAGCAGAACACTCAGCAGATCCAGCAGATCTACACCTGGATCCTCGGCAGCTTCTCGGTCGCGTCCTGGGCGGATGTGCGCTTGGTGCTCCCCTACGTCGCGATCAGCCTGCTCGTGCTGCTCGCGCACCGGCGCGTCCTGGACGTGCTTCGGGTGGGCGGCGACGAGGCCGCGGCGCTAGGAGTCGATCCGGAGCGGGCCAGGCTGGTCATCGTCGGCGCGGCCACGCTGGGCACCGCCGCCGCGGTGTCGGTCAGCGGGCTGATCGGCTTCGTCGGGATCGTGGTCCCGCACGCCGTGCGCCTCGCGGCCGGGGCGAGCTACCGCATCGTGCTGCCGGTGTCGATGGTCGGTGGCGCCGCGCTCCTCGTGCTCGCCGACCTCGTCGCGCGGACCGTCCAGGCCCCGTCGGAGGTCCCGATCGGTGTTATCACCGCCTTCGTCGGCGGCCCGTTCTTCCTGTTCGTGCTGCGCTCCCGGCGCAGCCAGCAGGGGGTGCTCTGACGTGCTCGAACTCGATCACGTCAGCGTCCACTACGGCCGGTCGTGGGCGGTGCGGGACATCAGCGCCGCCGTGGCGCCGGGTGAATGGGTCGGGCTCATCGGCGCGAACGGCGCCGGCAAGTCCAGCCTGCTGCGTGCGATCGCCCAGCTGGAGCCGCACGACGGCACCGTGCGCGTGGACGGCAGAGCCCTGCCACGAATCTCGCGCCGGCAGCAGGCGCGGCTCGTCGCGTACGTGCCGCAGACGCCGGAACTGCCGGCCGGCATGACCGTCGCCGAGTACACGCTGCTCGGGCGCACCCCGCACCTCGGCTACCTGTCCGTCGAGTCCGACGCCGATCGCACGCTGTGCCGCGCACTGCTGGCACGGCTCGGCCTGGACGCACTGGCCGGGCGCACGCTGTCGGCGCTGTCCGGCGGCGAGGCGCAGCGAGTCGTGCTGGCGCGCGCGCTCGCCCAGCAGGCTCCGGTGCTGCTGCTGGACGAGCCGACGAGCGCGCTCGATCTCGGCAACCGTGTCGACGCGCTGGAGCTCGTCGACGAGCTGCGCCGTGAACGCGGGCTGACCGTGCTCAGCGCGATGCACGACCTGACGTTGGCGGCGCAGTTCACCGACCGGCTGCTCCTGCTGGCTGCCGGGAGGCTCGCCGCCGCAGGCACGCCGGCCGAGGTGCTGGACGAGGCGCTGCTCTCGCACTGCTTCGGCGGCCGGGTCCGCGTCCTGCCCGACGAGCTCGGCGGGTTGGTCGTCGTCCCCGTTCGCCGCGAACGAGCCACCACGTGAACCCGAAGGAGACGCCCATGCCCGAAGCCCGTACCCCGTTGCCGCAGCACACCGAACCGGCGGCCCGCGCCCATCTGGACTCCCGGCTGCTCGTCAACACCGGCGACGGAAAGGGCAAGACGTCGGCCGCATTCGGCGTGCTGATCCGTGGCTGGGCACGCGACTGGCGCGTCGGCGTCGTGCAGTTCATGAAGAGCGGCAAGTGGGACACCGGCGAACGCAAGCTGGCCGCCCACCTGGGCATCGACTGGTGGACGCTCGGCGACGGCTTCACCTGGGAGTCCACCGATCTCGACGCGTCCGCCGCGAAGAACGTGCACGCCTGGCAGGTCGCCAGAGCCAAGCTCGCCTCCGGCGACTACGACCTGCTGGTGCTCGACGAGCTCACCTACGTCGTCAACTACGGATGGGTCGACGTGGCCGAGGTCGTCGACGGGCTCACCGGACGCTGGCCGAAGACGAACGTCGTGATCACCGGACGCAACGCGCCGGCCGAGATCGTCGCGCTGGCCGACACCGTGACCGACATGCAGGTGGTCAAGCACGCGTACCAGCAAGGGGTACGGGCTCGGAAGGGAATCGAGTATTGATCCGCGCGCACCAGACCAGTCGCGTCGAGCACGGCCGGTCGCTGCCGATGCTGCTGTGGCGCTTCGCCGGCCCGACGTACGTGGCGTCCACCGCGTCGGCCGGCGGCGGACTCGGTCCCCGCTGGTGGATCGCCAACGCGAGCGTCCGCGACGACTACGGGCGCCACGACCTGGACGGGCACCTCGCCGAACTCGCCGCTGTGCTCGACCTGTCCGGGCGCGGTGTCGGGATGCTCACCGCGGCGGACGTGCGCAAGGTGCGCTTCGCAGCGGTCGGCGGCGTGACGGCCGAGGTCACCGTCGGCCTGACCGACCCGACCTGGGCAGCCGACCGCGCCGCTGTCGACGTTGCTTCCGACGCTGCAGCCGTGCCGGCCGTCGCCCCGCCGCCCGGCACGATCAACATCGTCGCCCAACTGCCCGTCCGGCTCACCGACGCCGCGCTGTGCAACGCGTTGTGCACCGCGACCGAGGCGAAGGCGCAGGCGCTGGCGGACGCCGGCGTCAGTGGCACCGGCACGCCGTCGGACGCGGTCACGCTCACCTGCCCCGTCAACGGCCCGGCCGACACGTTCGGCGGGCCGCGGTCGCGCTGGGGTGCGCCGCTGGCACGGGCGGTCCACCAAGCCGTGCTCGCCGGAGCGCTGGCGTGGCAGGAGCAGGCATCGTGATCACGCTGGTGCTCGGCGGCGCCCGCTCCGGCAAGTCCGGTGTCGCCGAACGGCTCGCGGACCGGTGCGGCCAGCCCGTCACGTACGTCGCCACGCTGCGGGTCGACGGAGCAGATGCCGCTCTGGAGCGCCGGGTGGCGGTGCACCGTGCGCGGCGCCCCGCGCAGTGGGCCACGATCGAGACCGGCCACGACCTGCCCGCTACCTTGCGCGCGGTGAGCGGGACGGCGCTGGTGGACTCACTCGGTCCGTGGCTCGCCGACCACCCCGGCTTCGCGGTCGACGCCGACGCCCTGTGCGCGGCCGTGCTCGACCGCAACGGCGACACCGTGATCGTCTCGGACGAGGTCGGGCTCGGCGTGCACCCGTCCTCTGAGGCCGGCCGCGAGTTCCGCGACGCCCTCGGCTCGCTGAACCAGTCGGTGGCGGCGGTCGCGGACCAGGTGCTGCTCGTCGTCGCCGGACGCGTCCTGACCGTCGACGGGAGGGCATGACTCGTGCTGCGCGCCGTCGCGTTCCTGACCCCGTTCGGCCGGGCGGGGGTTCCCACGCCACGCACCCTGGATGCGCTGCCGCCCGTCGGTGCGCTCATCGGCCTCGCGGTCGGCGGCGTGTGGTGGGCGGCCGACCGGCTCTGGGCGGCACCCGTTGCCGCGGCACTGGCCGTCGCCGCGGACGCCGCGTTCACCGGCTGCCTGCACCTGGACGGTTTGGCCGACTCGGCCGACGGGTTGCTCCCGCCGCTGGATCGCGCGCGGCGCCTCACCGTGATGCGCGACCCGGCCGTGGGCGCTTTCGGTGCGGTGACGCTCGTGGTCGTCTTGCTGGTCCGCGTTGCGGCGCTGGCGTCCGTCCACCCGACACCGCTGTTGATCGCGTCGCTCTGGTGCGCCTCGCGCACCGCGATGGCGCTGATCGCGCGCACCATGCGCTACGCGCGGGACACCGGCGGGCTGGTGAGCGCGTTCGGTGCGGTGGACGCGGCGGGCGCGCGCTGGGCGGTGCCGCTGCTGGCGGGCACTGTGATCGCGGTGCCGCTGGCGCTGCTCGGGCAGGGGTGGCGCGGGCTGATCACGCTGGCGGTGGCCGCGTGCGGCGCGGCTGTGGTCGCGGCGCTCGCGCGGGCCCGGCTGGGCGGATTCACCGGTGACGTGCTCGGTGCTGCCGGCGTGATCGCCGAGACGGCCGGGCTGCTGGCCTTGGCGGCGCGATGATCGCCGCCAACGCGCCCGCCAACGCGTCCGCCATCCCGTCCGCCGGCGCGCACGGCGGGGACGGCGCCGCGGTCGCTGCCGCGCTGGGCATCGCGCCGGAGCAACTGCTGGACCTGTCGGCGTCGCTCAACCCGGTGGCGCCCGATCCGGTGCCCGTGCTGGCCGAGCACCTGCGTGCCGCGACCACTCGCTATCCGCACCCGGCGCGCGCCGAGGTCGCGCTCGCCGAGGCGATCGGCGTCCCGGCGGAGCGGCTGCTGCTGACCAACGGCGGGGCACAGGCCATCGCGCTGGTGGCGGCCGAACTCGGCGGCTCGGTGCGCGAGCCGGAGTTCGCGCTGCACCCGCGCGGCACGGGTCCGCTCTGGCGCTCCAACCCGCACAGCCCGTCCGGCCGCCTCGCCGGACCGGACGAGCACGCCGCGATCTGGGACGAGGCGTTCTACCCGCTGGCCACCGGTTCGTGGACGCGCGGCGATCCGGACGCGGTCGTCGTCGGCTCGCTCACCAAGCTGCTCGCCGCGCCCGGTCTGCGGGCCGGGTACGTGCTCGCCGAGCCCGACCTGGTCGCGGCCTGCCGGCGGCGGCAGCCCGCTTGGTCGCTCGGTGGCCTGGTGACCGAGGCGCTGCCCGACCTGCTCGCGCGCGTCGATCTCGCTGCGAGCGCCCGTGCCGTCCGCGAACTGCGTGCGCAGCTGACCACCGTCCTTGCCGGGCACGGCTTGTCCGCGTCGCCGTCGGACGCGAACTGGGTGCTCGTCGAGTACCTGGGCCTGCGCGAGACGCTCGCCCCGCACGGCGTGCTGGTGCGCGACTGCGCGAGCTTCGGCCTGCCGGGCGTGGCCCGCATCGCCGTCCCGGACGCCGACGGCCTGAGCCGGCTGGACACCGCCCTACGCCACGCACTGCGAACAACTAACCAGTTAGGAAACCCATGAGTCGATCACCCTTCGCCACTGCGCGCGCCGCGGTGCGTCCCATCGACCTCGCCGGCGCCGGCGCGGCCGCAGACGAGCGCACCAATCAGCTGACCAAGCCACCAGGTTCGCTCGGCCGGCTGGAGAGCCTCGGCACACAGTTGGCGGCGATCGCGCGCACCTGCCCGCCGCCGGTGCCCGAGCCGGTCAGGGTGTGCGTGTTCGCAGGCGATCACGGCGTGCTCGCCCGCGGCGTCAGCCCGTGGCCGCAGGAGGTCACCGCGCAGATGGTCGCGAACTTCTGCACCGGCGGTGCCGCGGTCAACGTGCTGGCCCGGCACGCCGGCGCGGAGGTGACCGTCGTCGACGTCGGGGTCGCCACGCCGATTCCGGCCGGGTCGGCCGCGCTGCTGCGCCGCAACGTCCGGCACGGCACCGCGGACCTGAGCACCGGGCCGGCCATGACGGCCGACGAGGCGCTCGCCGCGCTCGATGTCGGGGCCGAGGTTGCCGCCGATGCCGTGGCGGACGGCGCACGCCTGCTGGTGACCGGCGAGATGGGCATCGGCAACACCACGCCCGCGGCGGCCCTGATCGCGGCCTGCACGGGTTCGTCCGCCGAGGTCGTGACCGGCCGGGGCACCGGAATCGACGACGCGACGCTCACCGTCAAGGTCGACGTAGTCCGGCGTGCGGTTGCTCGGCTCGGCCCAGACGCCTCGCCGCTCGACGTGCTAACCGAGGTCGGCGGGCTGGAGATCGCCGCGCTGGCCGGGTTCATCGTCGGGGGTGCAGCCGCTGGCATGCCGGTCCTGCTCGACGGCGTGATCGCGGCGAGCGCGGCCCTGGTGGCGTGCGCGTTCGTCCCGGACGCGGCCGGCTACCTGATCGCGGGACACCGCTCGTCCGAACCGGGCGCCAGCGTCGCGCTGCGGCACCTCGGCCTGGAACCGGTGCTCGACCTGGACCTGCGCCTGGGCGAGGGCAGCGGCGCCGCGCTGGCGATCCCGGTCGTGCAGGCGGCCGCGAAGATCCTTCGCGAGATGGCCACGTTCGAACAGGCCACGATCGCGGCGGGACACGCGCCGCGGCCGGCGTGATGACCTTGAGCCCTCCCGCTGCAGTCAGCGGCGGTGCGGGCGCCTTACTGATCGCCGGCACCACGTCCGACGCCGGCAAGAGCGTCGTGACCACCGGGCTGTGCCGCGCGTTCGCCCGCCGCGGCATCCGGGTCGCGCCGTTCAAGGCGCAGAACATGTCGAACAACTCGATGGTGTGCGGCACCGGCGACGGACGGTTCGCGGAGATCGGGCGCGCGCAGTGGGTGCAGGCGCTCGCCGCCGGGGTCACGCCGGACGCGGCGATGAACCCGGTGCTGCTCAAGCCGGGCAGCGACCAGCGCAGCCATGTCGTGCTGCGCGGGCAGCCGGCCGGCGCTATCGACTCGGCCGACTGGCAGACCGGCCGCGACCACCTGGCGCGCACGGCGTACGCGGCGTACGACGAGCTGGCGGCGCACTTCGAGGTCGTGCTCGCCGAGGGCGCCGGGAGCCCCGCGGAGATCAACCTGCGGGAACACGACTACGTGAACATGGGGCTGGCGCGCCACGCGGGTATGCCGGTCGTCGTCGTCGGAGACATCGATCGCGGCGGCGTGTTCGCGGCCTTCTACGGGACGGTCGCCCTGCTCGAACCGGCCGACCAGGCCCTCGTCGCCGGCTTCGTGGTCAACAAGTTCCGCGGCGACCGTCGGCTCCTGTCCCCCGGCCTCGAGCAGATCCAGTCGCTCACGGATCGCCGAGTGTTCGGGGTCCTGCCGTGGGACGCCGCGTTGTGGCTCGACTCGGAGGACGCCCTCGATCTGGACGGCCGGCGCAGCGCGTCCGGACCTGGCTTCCGCGTAGCCGTCGTGCGGCTGCCGCGGATAAGCAACTTCACCGACGTCGACGCGCTCGGCCTCGAGCCGGACCTAGACGTGGTGTTCGCGTCCGGTCCGCGCGACATCGCCGACGCCGATCTCGTGGTCGTGCCGGGCACCCGCGCGACGCTGGCCGACCTCGGCTGGCTGCGCGACCGCGGGCTGGCCGACGCCATCGTCGCGCACGCCCGCCGGGGCCGTCCGGTGCTGGGCATCTGCGGCGGCTTCCAGATGCTCGGCCGCCGGATCCGCGATGCGGACGGTGTCGAGGGGCCGGCCGGGACCGTCGTCGACGGGCTCGGGCTGCTCGACGTACGCACCGACTTCGCCGCGCACAAGACGCTGGGGCTGCCGGCCGGCACCTTCGGCGGCGTGCCTGTCGGCGGATACGAGATCCACCACGGCACCGTCACTGCCGGGCCCGCGGTCACCGAGTTCCCCGGCGGCGCCCGGTCCGGTCAGGTGTTCGGGACGATGTGGCACGGCAGCCTGGAAGGAGACGCCTTCCGCGGCGCGTTCCTCGCCGAGGTGCTGCAGCGCCCACCGAGCCAGGTCAGCTTCCCGGCCGCGCGCGAAGCGAGACTGGACCGGCTGGCCGACCTCGTCGAAGAACACCTCGACGTACCCGCGCTTGTCGCCCTCGCCGGCCGATAACGGCGTTCGCGCCTCCGGCCGGTGGTCCGCGGTGCGCAGCTAACGCGTCGGCCGGCTTCGGCGAACCGCTTGGTCCCCGGTCGATTCCTCGTCGCTCAGCCGCGTCCAGATGTCGGCGAGTCGGGACAGGTCCTTCTGGTCGAGGCGGTCGAAGAACAGCTCGCGGAGCTGGCCGTGCTGCTTGCGCCAGGCCTTGCGCAGCAGGGCGCGGCCCTCTCTGGTCAGCACCGCCTCGCTGCCCCGGCCGTCAACGGCCGACGGGCGGCGTTGGATCAGGCCACGGCGCTCCAAACGATCGGCGAGCCGGGTGAACCCGCCGCTGGACATCAAGCGGCGCTCGGCCAGCTCGGACATCCGCATCCCCGTCGGGCCCGCCTCGCCGAGCAGCGCCAGCACGCTGTACTCGGCCATGCTCACGTCCACCGTGGCCAGCCCGGCCTCCAGGGCGCGCCACAGCCTGTCGTGGGTGAGCAGGAAGCCGCGCCATGCCGCATCCTCCAGCGCGCTCAGTGCGTCCGTCGCCATGGACGGAACTCTAGCTTTCCCAACCGGTTGCGGCGCGTGGACGGAACACTCGCGGCAATCGGAATTAGATCCATCGCCCACGACGTTATTTGCCTGTGCAGGCAGTTTTTCCGTCCGGCAGGCGACTGGGAAAGGGGCAGGGCCATGAGTTTCGAGATCGGCATCATGACGTTCGGCGAGGTGACCAGGGATCCCGTCAGCGGGCAGCTTCCGTCACCGCGGCAGCGAGTCCGGGAGACGATCGAGCAGGCGCAGCTGGCCGATGAGGTCGGCCTGGACGTGTTCGGTGTCGGCGAGCACCATCGCGGCGATTTCGTCGGATCCGCACCCACGATCCTGCTCGCTGCGGCGGCGCAGGCGACGAAGAACATCCGGCTGACCAGCTCGGTGACCGTCCTCAGTTCCGAGGACCCGGTGCGGGTATGGGAGCAGTTCGCCACCATCGACCTGCTCTCGGCCGGCCGGGCCGAGATCATCGCGGGGCGCGGCTCGTACACGGAGTCCTTCCCGCTGTTCGGCTACGACCTGGCCGACTACGCAGACCTCTTCCGCGAGAAGCTCGACCTGCTACTCAAGATCCGCGAGCAGAACCCGTTGACCTGGTCCGGACGGTTCCGGCCACCGCTGGTCGACGCCGACATCGCACCGCGCGCGGACGGCGAGCCGATCCCGATCTGGGTGGGCGTCGGCGGTTCACCCGTGTCCGCGGTCAGCACCGGGCGGCTCGGACTGCCGATGGCGCTCGCGCTGCTGCTCGGGCCGATCACGTTCCACCAGCAGACCGTGGAGCTGTACCGGGCCGCCGCCGCGCAGGCCGGACATGACGCCGCGAACCTGCCGATCAGCATCAACGCCCACGGCTACGTCGGCCGCACCAGCCAGGAAGCGCGGGACACGATGTACCCCTACTTCGCGCAGGGAATGGCCGACAACAACCACCAGCGGGGTGCCGGTGTGTCGATCCCGCGGGCGGCGTTCGACGCACAGGCGGGCCCGCGGTCCGGGCTCCTCGTCGGCAGCACCCAGGAACTCGTCGACAAGCTGCTCGCGTATCACGAGCTCTACGGCGTGACCCGCACGATCATTCAGATGGGCTTCGGCGGGATGCCGCAAGCGCAGCATCTCGAAGCGATCGAGCGGCTGGGCACCGAGGTCGCGCCCGCGGTGCGCCGTGAGGTGGACCGGCAGACCGGACGCGCAGCATGAGCACCCCACGGGCCGCCGCCGCGCTATCCAGGCAGGACGGCGCGGCGACACTGCGCGTCGTCGTGGTCAACGGCAGCCCGCACGAGAAGTCCAAGACGATGGGCCTGGTCGACGTCGCGCTGGACACGCTGCAGAAACTGGTCCCGATCACCGTCCACCGGATCGACGTCTACCGGCTCGGTGCCGGCTTCACCGAGGCGACCGAACGCGACGAGGCCACACCGGAGGTCGAGGCCGAGCTGCGGGCAGCCGAGACCGCCGACCTGCTCGTCGCGGCGACCCCCGTCTACCGAGGCTCCTACACCGGCATGTTCAAGCACTTCTTCGATCTCGTCGACCAGTACGCACTCGCGAACAAACTCGTCCTGCTGACCGCGACCGGCGGCAGCGACCACCATGCCCTCGCACTGGAGCACGAGCTCCGCCCACTGTTCGGCTTCTTCCAGGCGATGACCATCCCGGTCGCGATCTTCGCTTCCGGCGGCGACTTCGACGGCACGACACTGCTCAATCCCCGCGTGTACGGACGGATCGAGATGGCGCTCACGGACGTCGCCGCACTGCTCACGCAGCGGGCCCAGGAGGCCGATGGCAACGGTCACTTCGGGGACTCCCCTGTTGAGCTGACCGACCGCTAACCGCCGTCGTGTCCGCCCCCGCGTCTGCCGAGCCGCCGCGATGACGTCATCCGTTCGGATGACCGGTGGCTGCGAAAGACACCTCGCCGGAGTGACGCACTGATCCGGCCCGCTTCCTAGGCTCGAGTTCTCAACAAGACTCTCGGAGGACACGTGATCAGGGCGAACGGGCTGACGAAGCGGTATGGCGAGAAGGTGGCGGTCGACAACCTGACCTTCACCGTCCGCCCAGGCATGGTGACCGGCTTCCTCGGCCCCAACGGTGCCGGCAAGTCCACGACAATGCGGATGATCTTGGGGTTGGACTCGCCCACCTCGGGGTCGGTCATCGTGAACGGCAAACCGTTCGCCGAGCACAAGCGTCCCTTGGCGCAGGTTGGCGGGTTGTTGGAGGCCCGGGCCGTCCACCCCGGTCGGTCGGCGCGCAATCACCTGCTGGCGATTGCGGCGACCGCTCGAATCAGCGCAAAGCGAGTCGATCAGGTGATCGACATGGTCGGGCTGAGTGACGTCGCAGGGCGCCGCGCCGGGGCGTTCTCGCTCGGGATGGGACAGCGGCTCGGGATCGCCTCCGCGTTGTTGGCAGATCCGCAGACGCTGATCCTCGATGAGCCGGTCAACGGACTCGACCCTGACGGCGTGCTGTGGATCCGCAATCTACTCAAGGGGTTGGCCGCCGAAGGACGCACGGTGTTCTTGTCCTCGCACTTGATGAGCGAGATGGCGCTGACCGCAGATCACGTCATCCTCGTCGGCAAGGGCAGATTGCTGCGCGACGAGTCGATGGCCGCTTTCATCGCCTCGGCGTCCTCGGATGTCGTGCGTGTCCGTTCGCCGCAGGCCGACCGGCTGGCGGGGCTGCTGGCCGGTACGGACGTGACCGTGCGCTCGGTAACGGACCAGACCCTTGAGGTGCAGGGGCTTTCCAGCGATCACATCGGAATCACCGCTGCCGAGAACGGCATCACCGTGCTCGAGCTCGCCACGGAGTCCGCCTCGCTGGAGGAGGCGTACATGGCCCTCACCAACGACGCAATCGACTACCGATCGACGACCGACATGAAGGACGCGGCATGACACTCGCCATCGACCCCACCGTTTCACAACCGGCTGCCCGGACCGCAGTGCCCAGCGATCCGGTAACCGTTGCGAGCGTGACGAAGTCGGAATGGGTCAAGTTCCGGAGCCTGCGCTCGAGTTGGGCCGTGCTGGGCGCGGCCGTGCTGGGCATGCTGGTCATCGGTTTGATCGTCGCCTACAACACCCGCCACCTCACCGGCCATCAGGCGGCCGAGGACCTTGCGCCATCGGGCACGCTGCAGGGGTATTACCTCGGCCAGTTGCTGATCGGCTCGCTAGGCGTGCTGTTCGTATCCAGCGAGTTCAGCACGGGCGTGATCGGCTCCACCTTCAGTGCGGTCCCTCGGCGCCTGCCGGTTCTCTGGGCGAAACTGGCGGTGTTCGGCGCCGTCGCCGCGGCGTCGATGACGGCGATCACGGTGCTCACCTTTGTGGCGGCCCAGGCGGTCATCGGTCACTACCGCACCGGCTTCTCGCTGGCCGATCCGGGCGTGTGGCGGTTGGTGCTCGGGACCAGTCTCTATCTGGCACTCGTTGCCCTTCTCGGCGGGATGATCGGGTGGATCGTGCGTTCCACTCCCGGGGCCCTGGTCAGCTACCTGGGACTGCTGCTCCTGCTGCCGCTGCTGGGTGGCCTGTTCGGTTCGGCCGGCAAGCACGCCGTCCAGTTCCTGCCCTCAGAGGCCGGCGCGGCGTTCATGGTCAGTGCGCCGGAATCCCCGCACCTGTCACCCGGAGCCGGCCTGCTCGTGTTGCTCGGCTGGGTAGCCGCCGGCGTGGTCGTGGCCGCGATCTCCCTGCGCCGCCGCGACGCCTGAGTGGCACGCTGGGTTATGGCTTCCGGCAGCATCCGCGTCCGCATTTCGCGATGGCCGGCAGCGCATCCGCTTAGTGCGGATGTGCTGCTGGCCCTCGGCCTTGCTGCGGCCGCGGTCTTGCTCGATGCGTACGGTCCCGATCAGCGCAGCGCCGCCGCCCTGTGGTGGGATGTGCTGCTCGCGACGCCGATCGTCCTGCGCCGCCGGGCCACCGCCACGGCCGCGGCGGCCCTCGGCGTGATCTGCTTTGCCCAGTGGCTCACCGACGTGCTGGCCATCGGCGACCTCATCGTCCTGGTGATGCTGTACTCCGTCGGAGCGTGGGAAAGGCGCCGGTGGCTGCTCGCCGCGTCCCTGGTCGTCGCCGAGGTCGGCGTCGTGCTGGCAGTGACCCGATGGGCGCCGGCGCCGCAATGGCAGACCGGGCTGATGGCCACCGGCACGGTCACCGCAGCGTTGGTCATCGGTCTCTACGTCCGCACTCGGCGCGCGTACATTGCCTCGATGATCGATCGCGCCGAAACCGCGGAACGAGCCCGTGACCGCCAGGCCCAGATCGCGGTTGCCGAGGAGCGTGCTCGGATGGCCCGCGAGATGCACGACGTCATCGCCCACAGTCTGGCCGTCATGATCACGCTGAACGACGCCGCCGTCGCAGTCGCCGACATCGATACCGTCCGCGAAACCGTGACCCAAGCCTCGGACGTCGGCCGCCAGGCGCTGAGTGAGATGCAGCGGATCCTCGCCGTCCTGCGCAACGCCGAGCCTGCCGAGCTGGTCCCGCAACCGGGGGCCGCGCAGCTTGCCGACCTG
>DASTXN010000158.1:0-12627 GCA_035765515.1 Jatrophihabitantaceae bacterium
AGCCAGTCGGCGAGGTCCACCAGCCGCCCGAGCGCGGCGGGCATGGCCTCGGCGGTGCGCGACCCGGCAGCACGATCGGTCCATTGGACGTCCGCCGCGAGGGCGGTCAGGTCGACGGACGGGGCGGGCATCTGCCAAGTATTACCGAGCGAACTCCACGGGAGCGTCGAAGGCGGCGCGCCGCGCCGCCCGGCGCAGGGCCAGAAGGACGGGACGGCCCACCAGCAGCAGCGCGACGGCGGTGACCACGCCGCGAGGGATGTCGAAGCCGAGGCTGGTCGACAGGCTGAACGCCAGCCACCGGTGCAGGTTGTCGGCCAGCGGTGCGCCGGGCTGGAACGTGATCGCGGCGCTGCTGCCGATGTCGGATGTGCCGAACGGCCAGAACCACAGGTTGAGCACGAAGCCGTACGCGATGCTTGCCAGCATCCCGTAGCCGGCGAGCAGCCACAGCTCGGCACGTCCCCGGGCGTGCGGCAGCACACCCGCGAACATGCCGATCCAGCCGGCGGCGAGCATCTGGAACGGCAGCCACGGCCCGCCGCCGCCGGTCAGCGCGGCGGACGCGAACATCGCGACGTTGCCGAGCACGAAACCGAATCCGGGGCCGAGGACGCGTCCGGCCGGCACGAGCAGGAAGAACATCAACTGCACGCCGCTGACGCCGCCGGTGACCGGGCGCAGCACAGCGCAGATGCCGGACAGCACACCCAGCAGCGCAACGGCCTTCGCGTCCATCCCGCCGTCAGCGATCTCGGCCGCCACCACAAGCAACAGCAGCGGCAGCATGATCAGGAAGATCCACGGCGCGTCCTGGTTGTGGTTCGCGTCCGAGGAGGAGAAGCCGAGCAGCAACGGCCACAGGAACGCGCCGATCCCGACCAGGGTCACCGTCACGATCGCCGCGAGCGCCCGCGGCCGCAGCGTCAACGCGTTGAAGCGCGGGCCGTTCACGACGCGTCCCGGTGTTCCGCGCGGGCGGCCACCACGTCGGCCACGGTCAGGTACGGCAGCGGCGCCAGGATCTTGGCGACCTGCGGCGCGAACAGCGGCGTTTGCAGCACCACCTCGCGACTCGGCCCGTCCGCCACCACCTCGCCGTCGGCCAGCACCACGGTCCGATCGCTGACCTCCGCCGCCAGCTCGACGTCGTGCGTGGCCAGCACGATCGCGTGCCCGGCGTCCGCGAGCTCGCGCAGCGCCCCGACCAGCCGCGCCTTCGCGGGGTAGTCGAGCCCGCGCGTCGGCTCGTCCAGCAGCACCAGCGGCGGCGCCGACGTCAGCACGATCGCCAGCGCGAGCGCGAGGCGCTGGCCCTCGGACAGGTCGCGCGGATGCCGCTGTGGGTCGATCTCGCCGGCGATGCGCGCGAGCAGCGTGGACGCGGTGCCCGCTGGCGCGTCCGCGTCCCGGTCCGCCGCCGCGCACTCGTCGCGCACCGTCTCGCCGTACAGCAGGTCTGCCGGCTGCTGGGGCACCAGGCCCACCCGCCGGATGAGCTCGCGCCCGCGCAGCTCGCGCGGGTCCGAGTCGGCCACGCGTACCCGTCCGTCGGACGGACGGACGAGTCCGGTGAGCGCGCCGAGCAGGCTCGACTTGCCGGCGCCGTTGCGTCCCATCAGCGCAACGGTCTCGCCCGCGCGCACGGCCAGGTCCACCTCGCGCAGCGCGGCCACCGAGCCGTACCGCACCGATGCCCGCGACAGCTCGCCGACCACGTCACCCGGCACCGGACGGGCTGCGTAGGGCGGTGCGGCAGGCAGCTCGGCGCGCAGGGCGACGGCCGGCCGGCGCGCCTCGCGCACGGTCAGCGGCAACGGCGACCAATGCAGGGCGCGACCCAGCTCGACGACGGGCGGCGCGATCGGGCAGCGGCCCATCACGTCGGCGGGCGCGCCCAGCTCGACCGGAGCGCCGCCACCTGGCAGCCACAGGATCGAGTCGGCGTACTGCACCACCCGCTCCAACCGGTGCTCGGCCATCAGCACGGTGAGTCCCAGGTCGTGCACAAGGCGTTGCACGGCGGCCAGCACGTCCTCGGCCGCACCCGGATCGAGTGCGGACGTCGGCTCGTCGAGCACCAGCACCTTCGGGTGCGCGGTGAGCACGGCGCCGATCGCGACCCGCTGCGCCTGGCCGCCGGAAAGGGTCGCCACCGGACGGTCGCGCAGCTCGGCCAGGCCGAGCAGGTCCAGGGTGTCCTCGACGCGCCGGCGCATCACGTCCGGAGCGATGCCGAGTGACTCCATCGTGTAGGCCAGCTCGTCCTCGACGGTGTCGGCGACGAACGTGCTGGCCGGGTTCTGCCCGACCACGCCGACGACGTCCGCCAGGTCGCGCGGCCGGTGCTCGCGCGTGTCGCGCCCGTCCACCAGCACCCGTCCGGACAGCCGGCCGCCGGTGAAGTGCGGCACCAGCCCGTTCACGCAGCCCAGCAGCGTCGACTTGCCGCTGCCGGTGCGCCCGACGACCAGGCACAGCTCGCCCTCGGGCACCTTCAGGTCGACACCGGACAGCACGGGCTCGGCAGCATCGGCGTACGTGACGGACACCCGGTCGAAGACGATCACGCCGCCACCGCCAGCTGCGGACGGACCGCGACTGCCCCGGGAACCGGCGGCGTGACGAGTGCCGGCAGCGCAGCCACGAGCGTGGCGAGGAACGGCACCAGCTCGAGTCTCGGCCAGGCCAGCGGAACACCGGTTGCGGGCGTGCCGGCTGCGCCGAACGCGTACGCGAGCACGACGACCGCACCGCAGGCGAGCACGGCCCACTCCGCGCTCCGCCACCTGTCCGGGCGGTAGCGGGTGCGGCGACCACGGCGCCCGGCCGCCAGTCCGCCGACGAGCGCGACCGCCGGCCCCGCGACGAGCAACGCGATACCGAGGCCGTGCCGGTCACCGCCACTGATCACCTGGTACGTGCCGACCAGCGCGCCACCGAGACCGAGCAGCAGCGCGGCGGCGCTAGCCCGACGGACGGCCGCCGACTGTTCCGCGCGGCGGCCGTAACCGCGGGAATCCATCGACGCGGCAAGGCCGATCGCCCGCTCCAGCGCCTCTTCGAGTACCGGGACGGCGATGCCACGCAGCCCGCGGATGCCGGTGATCGGACGTCCCCGCAGCCGCTGCGCGGCACGCAGCCGGACGAGTGACTCGGCCAGCTGCGGCACGAACGTCATCGCGACCACGATCGCCACACCGACCTCGTAGAGCGCGGCGGGCAGGATGCGCACCAGCCGCGCCGGGTGTGCCAGTGCGTTCGCGGCGCCGAAGCAGGCGATCAGCACCGCGAGCCGCAGCCCGGCGCCGAACGCGTTGATCACCGCCTCGCCGGTAACCGGCCCGCCGAGCGCGAGCCCGTCCAGCCAGGACGGCAGCGGCACCGACGGCAGCCGGACGAGCACGTGCCCGGGCGCGCGCACCCCGATCGCCAGCTGCAAGACGGTGGTGATCGCGACCGTGACCAGTCCCAGCTTCAGCAGCAGCGAATACGCATTCGCCCAGGGCGCCTGGCCACGGCGGGCGCTCACCACGACCGCGACGGCCGCGGCGATCTCCACCAGCAGCAGCAGGTTCGTCGTCCGCATCGCCGCATACGCCAGGCACAGCGCCCACAGCCACCACGCGCCGGGATGTACCAGGCGCGGCAGCTGGCCCGAACCGGGAACCGTCACAACGTGTGCCGCCGCGTGCGCCAGAGTGCCCCGCCGCCGAGCCCGAGCACGACCACGATCGCGAGTGCGGTGCCCCATGGCGGGAACCCGCCGCCGTGGTCGCGCGTCAGTGCGGCCGCCGGCGTGCTGGACGGCGTGGCCGCCACCGGAGTCGCCGCGCCGGACGCGACCGTGCTGCGCGGGGCAGCCGGCGTGGTGGTTCGGGCTGCCGAGCCCGCGGCCGGGGATCGGTGCGCGGCACGAGAACGCGCCGGCGTCGCCAGCCGACGCGCGGCATTCACGTGCGGCGCCGGCGACGTCCTTGTGTGCGTGGCCGCGTGCGTGCGTGGTGCCGTCGTAGTCGTAGGCGTCGGCGCCGGCACAGGATCCTGGCCCGCGCAGACGGACGCGTACGACGCGGCCGCGGGCTGCGGATGGGAGCTGGTCGCCGCGCTGTCCAGGCGCCACCCCTCGACCGTCCCCGGCTGCGGGTGCGACGACAGGGCGCCGGTGCCGCTGTACTGCCAGCCCGATCCGTTGTTGTGGAAGTACGCCCAGTACGCAGTGTGCGGATTCGGGGCGGTGGGGTCGCCGTTGATCTGCACGACCATGCCGGCGTAGTTCCCGGCCGGTGTCTGCTGACCCCACTGGACGTGGAAGCGCGCGGTCAGCACGTCCGCTCCGGTCATGCCCGAGTGCCACGGCACGCACGCGGTGCCGACGCCGTCCACGACGATTGCCACGTGCGTGGGCGTCGGCTGTTGCGCCGCGGCGGGCAGGCACGGCAGCAGCACCGCGGCGGCCGCGAGGACCGCAGCGATGACGCTGCCGCGCAGGCGCGCGTTCATCCGCGGACGTGCTCCCGGCGCCGGCCGAGCCACAGCGCTCCGGCACCGGCGAGCACGAGGCCGCCGCCGACGATCAGCTCCAGGCGCGTGGTGCGCCCGTCGCGGCCGGTGCAGGCCAGCGTGCCCGGGCTGCCACACCCAGCGGCCGAACCGGTCGAGCCCGTCGACGGGGACGGTGCCGGCATACCGATGACCGACGCGGCCGACACCGTGAACGGAGCGCTGCTCGATCGCAGTCCGGACGTGAGCCCGACCAGTTCGACCGTGTGCGCACCGAGGGTGACCGAGTCCGGGACGGTGAAGCGCAAGGTCACGGTTCCGGACGAGTTTGCGGTCCCGGTCGCCACCTGCTTCGGCGCCGAGTGCAGCACCGCGCGGACCTGCTCACCGGCCGCGAAGCCGGTTCCGGTAACCGTCTGCGTGCCACCACGGTGCACCCGCGACGTCAACTGCGGCGCGGCGAGCGCGAGCACGGGCGCTGCCGTGCTGAGCCCGGAATCGGTCAGCGTCGCGAACGAGCCGTCCTTCGCCAGCCCGGGCAGCGCGTCCGCGGTCGCCTTCACCGAAGCCGTCTTGTCGAAGGTGCCCTGGTACTTCAGCGCGCCGCGCGAGGCGCCCTTGCCGAGCGACGGGCCGGCCGTCACCTGCTGGGACACCAGCCAGGAGCGCGACGTGCCGACATCCTTGCCGGCAGCAGCGAGCGCTGCGGTGGCCAGCCCGGTGGTGTCGACGTCCGGACCGCCCTGCTCGACCCAGTACCCGTGGCTCGAGCGCCTACTCAGCAGCCAGTCGACGGCCTTCGCCAGCGCCGCCTGCTGGTCCCCGAGCGCCTGCAGGGCCATGGTCGCGTACGCGGTCTCGTCCACCGACGCGTCCGAGTTGTCGGTGCAGGCGGATGTCAGCCCGGTGTACCCGCCGTTCGGGCACTGCAGCGACAGGAAGTACGCGAGCGCGTCGCTGCTCGGCGCGTACGCACCACCGGCCCGGGCCTCGACGAGGACCGCAAGCGACTCGGACACGCTGGAGTAGATGTTGCGCGCGGCGCCGACCCCGGGGCAGGCCGCCTTGGTGTAGTCGCTGCCGTCGGCGTTCCCGACCGCGGTGCACTGGTCGTCCTGCAGCGCCTTGAGCAGGTTGTAGCCGCCGAAGCTGGTCGCGTCGCGTCCGGTCACCTGCGCCACTAGTGCGAGCTTGGCGACCGAACCGTCGTACGGCCCGGGCGCGCCGCTCGTGTCGTGCAGCGAGGCGTACGCGTCGGCATGCGCCGCCAGCCAGTCCGTCGCCGCGTGGATCGCGGATCCGCTCACCCTGGCCGTCGCCATGCCCAGAACCGCGTCCGCGGTCCCGCCGTAGTCGTCGTAGGTGGTGCCGGCGTAGGTGGTGCGCAGGTGCGTGCCGCCGGTCAGCTGGCGAGCGAGCCAGCCGGCCGCCGCAGCGGCGGGATCGGTGGTCGTCTGCGGCGCGGTGGCGGCCTGCGCGGGCACGCCGGCGAACAGCACGACGCCGGCTGCGGCGGTGGCAAGCGTGACGGTTGCCGTGGCAGCCCGGCGGAGGCGGAGGACGGACATGTGAACGGACCCTTCTTCGAAGGGGCCTTGGCGTGAGACGAACGGACGCCGGTTCCGGCTCGACGGGCGGGACGCACGCAAGCTGGTCCGCGCACCCGCACGCACCCCGCGCCGCGACCTCGACGGCGTTGTGTGGAGCGGTGACCTGGGCAGGCATTCCGACTTGCCCCACGGATCTCCGCGGGACCTCACGGCTGCGGGTCAGTGCCGGAATCGGACCGGCTTCCCCTGACCAGGCTGGGATTGCTGTACGAATGGCACCACACCGGCAGGCACGCGGTCAATTCCGCGGTGATCGAATCGGTTGCGGCTCACACTCCGGCGCGCCGGCGCGCCGTGATCAACCACGCGCGCGAGCCGAACGTCACTCCGTGCTCGCGGTCGTAGTGCGCGGTAACCGTTGCGCGCAGCCGCTCGAGGACGCGGGCGGCCCCGTCCCCGCTCAGCGTGGCAAGCGCCGCAGTGACGGTTTGGAAGTTGCGCACCGCCTCGAACGCCTGGTCGACGCCGGGACCGTAGAAGACGGGCTCCCGGATGTCGTCGAAGTGCAGGCCTTCGAAGCCCGCGCGTTCGAGCTGACGTGCTGTCGCCGCGGCATCACCGAGCGAGAACGGGTCGGCGCCCGGCGACGGCGGCCGTGCTGCGTCACCGAGCGCTGCGGCGATTTCCTGCGCCCATTCGTTCTGTTCGGCAGGTTGCCAGACCAGCAGCACCAGCCGCGCGCCCGGCCGCAACGCGGACGCGAGGTTGGCGAACGCGGCGTGCGGGTCGCTGAAGAACATCGTTCCGAAGCGACTGATCGCCACGTCGAACGCAGCGGGCGCGAACCGATGCGTCTGCGCGTCCCCGCACAGGTGACTGACGTTGTCCAGTCCTTCGGCCGCCGCAGCGTGACGGGCGCGCTCGACCATGCCCGGCGAGATGTCGATCCCGAGGACGGATCCGGGTGCCGCGGCGCGGGCCGCCTCGCGCGTGGTCAGTCCGCCGCCACAGCCGATGTCGAGCACAGCGTGGCCGGGGTGGATCCGGTAGGCGGCACCGAAGTGCTCCTGGTGCGCCCGCAGTTCTGCGTCGTAGAAGTCCGGCGAGGACACCCGCCCGATGCTACTGCCGCATAGGCTGCGGGTGACCCCGGCGACGACGAGAGGCGGCAGCGATGACGTGGACGTGGCGGCTCGAAGGCGCGGACGGCACCGAGCTCCATGACCCGGTACCGCCCGCGCATTCCAACCAGTCCGACGCCGAGAGCTGGCTCGGCGAGAACTGGCGTCAGCTAGCCGATGCCGGCGTGGCGCAGGTGCGGCTGCTCGACGACGGCACCGAGGTGTACGGACCCATGCCGCTGGCCGAGGACTGACGTCAGGCCCGGTGACCGGCCCGGCCACCAGTTCCACCGACCGAGCAGGATCATCAGCGACGGCAGCAAGATGATCCGCACGACCAGCGCGTCCAGCAGCACCGCCGCCGCGAGGGCGATGCCCATCTCCTTCATCTCCACCATGTGCAGCGCGGCGAAGATCGCGAACACCGACACCATCACGATCGCCGCGCTGGTAACCGTCCCCGCCGAACGGGTGATTCCGGCGCGGACAGCTTCGCGGGTCGACAGGCCCTGCGCGGCCGCTTCGCGGATGTGGCTGACGACGAACACGTGGTAGTCCATCGACAGGCCGAACAGCACCGCGAACGTGAACAGCGGGATCCAGTTCACGACGCCGCCGGTCGACTGGAAGTCGAGCAGCCCCTCGGCCCAGCTGTGCTGGAACACCAGCGTGAGCACGCCGAACGCCGCTCCGGCCGACAGCAGGTTCACCGCCGCCGTCGTCAGCGCGATGACGACCGATCGGAACACCCAACCCATGATCAGCAGGGTCAGCAGGATCACGAAGCCGATCACCCACGGAATCGCAGCACCGAGATGCCGGTCGAGGTCGACGCTCTCGGCGGTGTCCCCGCCGACCGCCCAGTCGACGTCAGGCAGGCCGCGCACCGCGTCCGGGACCAGCGTGTCGCGCAGTTGCGCCAGGCTCTGCTTCGCCGCCGCCGACTCCGGATCGTGCGGCGTCGCCACCTCGAGCACGTGCACCGTCTTGTCCCCGGACGTCCGCAGCTCGCCGCTGCCGGGCACGAACAGATCGTTGCCGTCGAGCTGACGGGTCAGCGTCTCCAACCGGGTACGTACCGCGCTCGCTTCCGCCGCGGGCGTCTTGACGACGATGTCGTGGCTCGACGTCTCGCTCGGGAACGCGTCGTTGATCCGCACCGCCGTGTGCTTCTCGGCGATCGAATTCGGCAGGCTCGCGAGCGTGTCCGACTGCAGGTGCAGCCCGATCGCCGGCAGCGCCAGCGCGCCCATCGCGAGCACGGAGACGATCAGTGTCCGTCCGGGCCGGTTCAGCGCCGGACGCAGCAGGGTCGGCCACAGCCGGGGTTCGCGGTCTGACATCGACCAGCGCCACAGCACCGGGACCCGTGGCCGGTCGATGCGCCGCCCGAGCTTGACCAGGACCGCCGGCAGGACGGTGAGCGAACCCAACACGGCCACCGCGACGACGATGATCGATCCCGCGGCCAGCGACGAGAACACCGCGTAGTGCGCGAAGAACATGCCTAGCATCGCGGCGACGACGGCGAGGCCGGACACCAGCACCGAGTGCCCGGAGGTCTCGGCGGCGATCTCGATCGCGTCCAGATGCGTGTGCCCGCGATGCCGTTCGGCACGTGCGCGCTTGACGTAGAACAGGGAGTAGTCGACGCCGACCGCCATACCCATCAGCAGGATCATCGACGAGGTCGAGCCCGAGTCCGGGATGAAGTGCGAGACCAGCGACGAGAGACCGGTCGCCGAGCCCACGGCCGAGAGGGCGAGCAGCACGGGCACGCCGGCGGCCACGATGGCGCCGAACGCGATCAGCAGGATCACGATGGTGACCGGCAGGCTGAACGTGGCAGCGGCTCCGAGATCCGAACTGACCTGGTCGTTCACCGCCTGGTTCATGGACACCGAGCCGGACTCCTCGACGCGCAGCTGCGGGTACTGCTTCTGCACGGCAGCGGTCGCGTCCATGAGTGGCTTCGTGTCGTCGGTGTTCTTCTTCAGGGTCGCGGCGACGAGCAGCGCGGTGCCGTCCTTCGAGCGCACGGGCGCAGCGACATCGGTCACCGCGGGAAGTTTGCGCAGCGCGGCGCCGGCGTCCGCGGCCGCTCGTTGCGCGGTCGCCACGTCGAGCCGGCCGCTGCGCGCGGAGATCAGCACGTCCTCCTCGTCGGGCGACTCCAGGTGCGCGTCGTGGATCATGCGCGCCGCGTGCCCGGACTGCCCGACGGTGCCGTCCAGGTCGGACATCTCGTGCAGGCCGCTCACCTGCCCGATCGCGATGCAGGCGATGACGAAGGCGAGCCACATGCCGATGGCGCGCCAGGGATGGGTCGCGCTCCAGCGCGCTATGCGAACGGTGGCCGGGCGGCGGCCCGGCGCGGTGGTTGGGGTGCTCACGCGTCGTGTCCTTCTGCTCGAGTTTTTCCGACGCTGCTCACGCTTCCGGCTCGGCTCGCTTCGAACACTGGTGGCAGAACCCCGGACGAGGTGGGGTTAGCACCACCATTCGAGCCGGGTGCGTGCGTCAGGATGGGCGGTGACGGACGGCATCGCGCCGTTGATCGGCTCGAATTGGGACAGGACGTGACGTGGTCAAGGACTTCGTGAACCGGATCCGGCTGCTGTTGTGGGCCGGCGCCGCGCTGGCGATGGCGATCTTGTGCACCGTGCTGTTCGTGCTCGCCGTGGTCGGCGTTCCCCTCGTCGCGGTCTGGGTCGGCATCCCGCTGCTGTTCGTCGTGATCTACACGCTGCGACCCATCGCGAACCTGCACCGGCGCTACGCGGGCGCGCTGATCGGGCGCGAGATCGGCTCGCCGTACCTACGCCCGACTGGTGGGAACCTGTTGCTGCGCGTGCGCAGCCTGATGGTGGAAGCGGCCACGTGGCGAGACCTTGCCTGGCTCGCCCTCAACGGCACGGTCGGTCTCGTGCTGTGTCTGGTCGCGATCGTCGAAGGCATTCTCGACCTGATCTTCTGGTGGCTGCCGCCGGGCATGATGGTCCGCGTCCACGCCTACCTCGCCTGCGCGCTGCTCGCCCCGACGGACCGGACGACGCTGGCGCAGCGAGTGCAACAGCTGACCGAGTCGCGGGCCGAGACGGTGGACACGTCCGCAGCCGAACTGCGCCGCATCGAGCGTGACCTGCACGACGGCGCGCAGGCCCGACTGGTCGCGCTGGGGATGAGCCTCGGCATGGCCGAGGAGCAGATCGCCCGCAACCCCGACAACGCGCGTGCGTTGCTGGCCGAGGCGCGCGAGACGAGCAGCGCTGCGCTCGCTGAGCTGCGCGACCTGGTTCGCGGCATCCACCCGCCGGTGCTGGCCGACCGCGGACTCGTCGGCGCAGTGCGAGCACTGTGCCTGGCCGCGCCGATCCAGTTCGAGGTCACCGACGACCTGAGTGGACGGCTGCCCGCACCCGTCGAGTCGGCGGCGTACTTCGCGCTGGCCGAGGCGATCACCAACGTGATCAAGCACAGCGGCGCGACGGCGGCGTCGATCCGGATCGAGCACCGCCCGGGCACGCTGCACCTGCGGGTGAGCGACAACGGTGCCGGGGGAGCGGACGACTCGCGCGGCACCGGACTGCGGGGCATCGCCCGCCGGCTCTCCGCGTTCGACGGCACGCTGGAGGTGTCCAGCCCGGCCGGCGGACCTACCGTGGTCTCGATGACGCTGCCGTGCACCGCATAGGGTCCACCATGTGCGCGTCGTCATCGCCGAGGACCTGGCCCTGCTGCGGGACGGTCTGATCCGCCTGCTCGAGGCGCACGACTTCGAGGTGCTCGACGCGGTCGACAACGGCCCGTCGCTGCTGCGGGCGCTCACCACGCACCGTCCGGATGTCGCCGTCGTGGACGTGCGGCTGCCCCCGACGTTCACCGACGAGGGCCTGCGCGCCGCGATCGAGGCGCGTGCGCAGCTGCCCGGCCTGCCGGTACTCGTGCTGTCGCAGTACGTCGAGCAGCTGTACGCGCGCGAGCTGCTGGCCGACCGCCGCGGGGGAGTGGGTTACCTGCTCAAGGACCGCGTGTTCAACGTCGGCCAGTTCGTCGACGCGGTCCGTCAGGTCGCCGCGGGCGGCACCGCGATGGATCCCGAGGTCGTCGCACAGTTGCTGACCCGTCGCTCGGCCGCCGACGAGCCGATCACGACCCTGACACCACGGGAGCGCGAGGTGCTCGGGCTGATGGCCGAGGGGCGGTCCAACGCCGCCATCGCGGCGCGCCTGTTCATCACCGAGAAGGCGGTCAGCAAGCACACCAACTCGATCTTCACCAGGCTTGCGTTGCCGCAGTCCGAGGACGACAACCGGAGAGTTCTCGCGGTACTGGCCTACCTGAACGGCTAAATCTCATCCCCGCGCTCGACCTGGGGCGCGGGCAGCCGCCAGCGCCGCGGCAGGTACGCGCGGCTGCCGGCGTAGAAGCCGATCGACATCGAGCCGCCCTGCGCGGACCCGAACCGCTCGATCGCCATCCGGCGCAACCGCGCGCCGACGACGTACCACTCGACGAGCAGGCCGAAGAACAACGCGATGATCACCAGTTGGACGATTGCGGCCTGCGGGATGACGTAGGTGGCCACCATCAGCGGGAACAGCACCAGCAGGTAGTTGCTGAACATCCGGTGCGAGTCGACGTAGTCGCGCGCGAGCTTGCGAGTCGGACCCTGGTCGCGCGCCGGCAACAGCTCCCCGGAGCGCAGCGCGGCACGACGCTGGGCCGGGGTCATCGCCTTGCCGGTGGACGCGCGGGCCGTGCGCGCCTGCTTGGACAGCTGCTTCTGCCGCGCCATGGCCTCCTTGCGCGTCTTCGGGGCGGTGACCGGTCCGCGGGTCCCGACGACGTCGCGCCGTTTCGGGGTGGGGCGCCCCTTGCCGCCTGTCGAGACGGCAGAGTTCTCCTCGCTCTCGACGGCCTCGGCGACCTCGGCGTCGGCGGATGTATCGGCGGACTTACGCAGCTTCACGGCACCCAGGGTACGGACCGGCTAGGGCAGGGCGAGCATCCGGTCGAGCGCCAGCCGGGCGTTGGCCGCCGTTGTGCTCTCCACCACGATCCGGTTCACGACCTCACCGCGCACCAGCGACTCCAGCGTGTGCACCAGGTGCGGCAGGTCGATCCGGTTCATCGTCGAGCAGTAGCAGACGTTCTTCTCCAGGAACACGATCTGCTTGTCCGGGTGCGCGTTCGCCAACCGGCGCACCAGGTTCAGCTCGGTGCCGATCGCCCACGACGAACCCGCGGGCGCGGCCTCGACGGTCTTGATGATGAACTCGGTCGAGCCGACCAGGTCGGCCTTGGTGACCACGTCGTACGTGCACTCGGGGTGGACCAGGATGCGGATGCCCGGCTTCGTCGCCCGCAGCTCGTCCACGACCTCGGCCGAGAACCGGCCGTGCACCGAGCAGTGGCCCTTCCAGAGAATCACCGTCGCCTGTTGCAGCTGC
>DASTXN010000159.1:0-2076 GCA_035765515.1 Jatrophihabitantaceae bacterium
TTGCGCAACGTGACCGACACCAGCATCGGCGCGCTCGAACCGTCCGAAGCCGCGGACCCGATCGCACATACCGTGCGGGCCGAGGTGCTCGAACTGCGAGATGACATCGACTCCGGCGCGTTGCCGACGGCCGGCTTCAACCTGGGGCTGCACGCGATCGGCCTGCTCACGCGGGCACAGGACGACGAGATTGCCGCCGCTGTCGGTGCGGGCGTAGCCGGGTCCACGAGCCGCTCGGCGCAGGACCTGCTGCGGGTCTCGCAGCTCGTCCAGTTCGCGGACCTCGAACTCGCCCGGCTGGCCGGGTACATGTTCACCCCCGCGAGCACGTCGCCGTCCGCGGGGCTCACGCCGCGGCAGGCGTGGCTGCGAGTGTGGGGCGGTTATCTGTCCGCGTACCGCAACGTCGTCGACGAGGCGGCCACTCCGATCGTGCGGGCGCTCAAGTCGGCCGTCCGCACGCCCGCGGCACGCGGCTTCGACGTCGCCGCGGCCGGCGCGGCCACCGACCCGGACAGCGTGACGACCACCGAGCTGGTGCAGATGTTCCGGCTCAGCGAGATCCGCAGCCAGCGGCTCGGCACGGTGCTCGACCTCGCCGCCGCGCGCGCGGTATCGGCCGCGGCCGCGCAGCGACGTTCCGCGCAGATCGCACTGTGGGCGATCCTGGGCATGGTGCTGGTCCTGCTCGCGGGCTCCGTCCTCATCGGCTGGCGGGTGCTGCGCTCGGTCACCACGCCGCTGCGCGACCTCGCCGAGAGCGCGCGCCGGGTCAGCCAGGGCATCCTGGACGACGTCCCGGTACACGGCCCGGAGGAGGTGCGGACCGCGGCCGAGGGCCTGGCGTCCGCAGTGGCCAACCTGCGCAACGTCGAGGCGCAGGCGTCCGCGGTCTCCGCCGGCGATCTGGACAACGAGGCGCTTCGCAGCCCGCTGCCCGGCCCGCTCGGCCAGGTGGTGCACGGATCCGTCCAGACGATCATCGAGGCGATGCAGGACCGCGACGCCGCGCGGACCGACCTGGACTACCGGTCGGCGCACGACTCGCTCACCGGACTGATCAACCGCGCGCAGGCGATGACCACGGCCGAACGCTCGCTGCACCGTGCGCAGCGGGCCGGGGCGATGACGGCGGTCATGTTCGTCGACCTGGACCACTTCAAGGCTGTCAACGACGCGTTCGGGCACGAGGTGGGCGACGCCGTCCTGCTGGCCTGCGCCCGGCGGATGATGGCCGTCGTGCGCGGCGGCGACATGGTCGCGCGCATCGGCGGGGACGAGTTCCTGATCGTGCTCGAGGACGTCGCCGGCAGTGCGGACGCGGTCGCCCTGGCCGAGCGCCTGGTCGCCGTCCTCGCCGAACCCATCGCGGCCCCCGGCCGGGTCGTGCACGTCGGCGCGAGCGTCGGTCTGGCCGTCTGCGCCGACGGTTGCGTCGACGCAGAGCGGCTGCTGGGCGAGGCAGAGGCGGCTGCGGGACGCGCGAAGCAGGCCGGCCGTGGGCGCGTCGGGATCTTCGACGACGCGCTGCGCACCGAGCTCGCCGAACGAGCCGAGTTGGACGAGGCCATCTGGCAGGGGCTGCAGCACAACGAGTTCGAGCTGTACTACCAGCCGATCGTGTTCCTGCCGTCCGGGCGGATCTACGGGTTCGAGGCGCTGATCCGCTGGCACCGGCCCGGCCACGGGCTGGTCATGCCGGACTCGTTCATCCCGTCCGCCGAGCAGTCGCGGCGCATCAACGACATCGGCCGGTGGACGCTGCACGAAGGGCTCGCGCAGCTGGCCCGATGGCACGCCGAAACCGGAAACACCGCGCTGACCGTCGGCGTGAACATCTCCGGGCGGCACCTGACCAGCCCCGAGTTCCTGCACGACGTCCGCTCGGCACTCACCAGTGCTGGCATCGCCGCGGAACTGCTGGTCGTTGAGGTCACCGAGACGGTCCTGGTGAGCGACCCGATCGCGACGATGAACCTGAACGGGCTGCGCGAGATGGGCGTGCGCGTCGCGCTGGACGACTTCGGCACCGGCTTCACGTCCATCCGCCAGCTGCGCTACCTGCCGGTCGACTGC
>DASTXN010000160.1:0-7363 GCA_035765515.1 Jatrophihabitantaceae bacterium
GGCCGACGGGGCCTGAGGTGCCTGAGGTGCCTGAGGTGCCTGAGGTGCCTGAGGCGCCGCCTGCGCGGCGGGCTGCGACGGACCGGCCTGGGCGGCGGCGAGCACGTCCGACTTGCGGATGCGTCCGCCGACGCCGGTGCCCTGCAGGCTGGACAGGTCGACGCCGTGCTCGCTGGCCAGCTTGCGGACCAGCGGGGTCACGTAGGCGCCGGCGACGTCCTCGTCGGTGTCGGCTGACGCGGCAGCCGCCGGTGCGGGTGCCTGAGCCGGTGCGGGTGCCGGAGCGGGGGCGGGCTGCTGGGCAACAGGCTGGGGCTCGGGCTGAGCTTGAGGCTGCGGCTCGGGTTCCGGTGCAGGGGCCGGCTCGGGTTCGGGCTGCGCCTGCGCTTCGGGCTGAGGCTCCGGCTCCGGCGCTGCCTGTTCGGCGGCCTGTTCCGGCTCGGCCTGCGCGGAGTCGGCGCCCGGCGCCGCCTCTCCCGCGTCCCCGATCACCGCGAGCTCGACGCCGATGTCGACGGTCTCGTCCTCCTGCACCTTGATCGACAGCAGCGTGCCGGATGCGGGTGAGGGCACCTCGGTGTCGACCTTGTCGGTCGAGACCTCCAGCAGCGGCTCGTCAGCATCGACGTGCTCGCCTTCCTGCTTCAGCCAGCGGGTCACGGTGCCCTCGGTGACGCTCTCGCCGAGGCGCGGCATGGTTACGGAAACCGGCATGGTCGGTTGGACTCCTTAGGTAATCGCGGCGAGCGGGCGTCAGTCGTGCACGTGCAGGGGCTTGCCGGCGAGCAGCAGATGCGCCTCGCCGATCGCCTCGGACTGGGTCGGGTGCGGGTGGATCAGCTGGGCGACCTCGCCCGGCAGCGCCTCCCAGTTGTAGATCAGCTGCGCCTCGGCGATCAGCTCGCCGACGCGCTCGCCGACGATGTGCACGCCGAGTACCGGGCCGTCCTTTTGGGCGACGAGCTTGACCGCGCCCTTGGCGTTCAGGATCGCGCTGCGCCCATTGCCGGACAGGTCGTACGTGACCGTTTTGATGTTGTCGGCGCCGTACTTCTCGGCGGCCACCGTCTCGGACAGGCCGACGGACGCGACCTCGGGAGCGGAGTAGGTGATGCGCGGGACGCCCGCGTAGTCGATCGGCACGACCGGCTGCCCGGCGATGTGCTCGGCGACCAGGATGCCCTCGGCGAAACCGACGTGCGCGAGCTGCAGGTGCGGGGCGCCGTCGATGGAGATCAGGTCGCCGACCGCGTACACGCCGTCGACCGACGTGCGGCAGAACTCGTCGGTGATGACGAAGCCGCGCTCGATGCGGACGCCCTGCTCCTCGTAGCCGAGGCCCTGCGACACCGGCCCGCGGCCGACCGCGACGAGCAGCAGTTCGGCCTCGAGCGTCTCTCCCCCTTCGAGGGTGACGCGCACACCGCTGTCGGTGTGCTCGACCTTCTCGAAACGGGCGCCGAGCTTGAAGCCGATCTTGCGGCGACGGAACGCTCGCTCGAGCAGCTTGGAGTTGGCCTCGTCCTCGAGCGGGACGAGGTGGGGTAGTGCCTCGACGATCGTGACCTCGGTGCCGAAGGACGTCCAGGCGCTGGCGAACTCGACGCCGATCACGCCGCCGCCGAGGACGATCGCACTCGACGGCACGTGGTCGAGCACGAGCGCGTGCTCGCTGGTGATCACCCGCTGGCCGTCGACCTCCAGCCCGGGCAGCGTGCGCGAGTAGGAGCCGGTGGCCAGGATCAGGTTCGTCCCGGTGTAGGTGTCCCCGTTCACCTGGACCGTCTTCGGGCCGGTGAGGCGTCCCTCGCCCTCGACGATCTGGATGCCCCGGCTCTTGATCAGACCGACCAGGCCCTTGTGGTTCTTGCCGATCACGCCGTCCTTGTACTTGTGGACGCCGCTCATGTCGATGCCGTTGAAGGTGGCGTTGACGCCGAACTGCTCGCTCTCGCGCGCCTGGTCTGCGATCTCGCCCGCGTGCAGCAGGGCCTTCGTCGGAATGCAGCCGCGGTGCAGGCAGGTGCCGCCGACCTTGTCCTTCTCGATCAGCACGACGGACTTGCCGAGTTCGGCAGCCCGCAGAGCCGCGGCGTACCCACCGCTTCCGCCGCCGAGGATGACGAGGTCGGACTTGTTGTCGCTCATGCCGCTCCTCGTCCCTCGGACCGCCACGAGGCTCCATGCGCGCTGTGCATTTTGATTCGCTCGCTTCGCTCGCTCATGTGCTCCTGCTTCGTCGAAGGGACCCCTCCATCTTGGCACTACCGCCACTTTGCGCTGACCCGGGGAGACAACCGCCGGGTAACCTTGCACCGTCGAGGCAGGGGGCTGACATGGGATGGTTCTCGCGACGAAGCGGCGGCGCCGGCGGTGCGGTGCGTCCCGGCACGCTGCGCTCCGCGAACACCGCTGACCTCGCTCACCTGCGCGCGTTCGCGATCTCGCGGCACGGCGTCGAGGCCTTCATCGAACCCCGCACAACCGTCACCGAGGCGACCCTGCTGTTGGTCGCGGCCGACGGCGAGTGGACCCGGCGCCGGATTCCCGGACCGAACGCGGCCGAGGAGTTCGCGCGCGAGCACGGTGTGCCGCTGTACGACCCGGTGAGCGTCGGCTACCCGCAGCGGATGCGGGAGTGGACGGCACGGCGCAAGGCCGAGGAGCGCGCGAGTGACTGATCCCGGCCTCGGTCCGCCGCCGGAGGACTTGCCCTCGGGCTCGCCGGTCGACTCGATCGAGGCTGCGCTCGGGATGATCCCGCCGAAGCAGGCGCTCCCCCTGCCGCGCTGGCTCGGGCCGCTCGCGCTGTGCTGCCTGGTCGGCATGTTGCCCTGGATCATCTTCCTGGCGTTCACCATTCCGCAGCGCTCGCGGGCCGAGCACTACGACCTGGCGTGGATCGGCTTCGACTGCGCGATGTGGTTGGTGCTCGCCGCGCTGGCGTTCTTCGCGCTGCGACGGCATCCGGCGACCGGCCCGGTCGCGGCGGTCGCGTCCACGATGCTCGTGGTGGACGCGTGGTTCGACATCACCACGTCCTCGGGCGAGAAGCAGTTCATGATCGCGCTGGTGCTGGCGTGCGTCGCCGAGCTGCCGCTGGCGATCATCTGCGGCTGGGCCGCTGTGAACGCCGAACGGATCCGGGCGCGGGCCTACCGCCGCCTGCACATGCGCTGGGAGACCGCGCTGAAGTTGCTCCGCGAGCGCGCGGGCTCGGTGGTCAGCTCGCCGCCAGCCGCTCCGCCGCGGCGATGATCGTGCGAACGGCCGAGCCGGTACCGCCCTTGGGCGTGTATCCGTAGGCCGCGCCCAGGTTGAACGCCGGCCCGGCGATGTCCAGGTGCACCCAGGGCAGTCCGTCCGGCATGAAGTCGGCCAGGAAGTGGCCGGCCACCAGCATGCCGCCCCACCGGTCGCCGGGCAGGTTCTGGATGTCGGCCACCGGCGAGTCCAGGCCGGGACGCAGGTCCTCCGGCAGCGGCATCGCCCAGACGGACTCGCCCGCGGAGTTTCCGGCCGCGGTCACCTGGTCGCGCCAGCGCGGCTCGCCCATCGCCCCGATCACGCGGGTGCCGAGCGCGACCAGCTGCGCGCCGGTGAGCGTCGAGGCCTCGATGAGGTAGTCCGGCTCGTCCTCGCTTGCGCGAGCGATCGCATCGGCCAGCACGAGCCGTCCCTCGGCGTCGGTGTTCGCGACCTCTACGGTGCGGCCGTTGCGCATCGTGATCACGTCCGACGGGCGGTAGGCGGCGCCGCCGGGCATGTTCTCGGCCATCGGCACGGTCGCGATGACCTCCACCGGCAGGTGCAGCGCCGCGATCGCGCACGTGCTCGCGATGACCGCTGCGGCGCCGCCCATGTCCGACTTCATCCAGTGCATGTTCGCGGTCTTCAGGTTCAGGCCGCCGGAGTCGAACGTGATGCCCTTGCCGATCAGCGCGATGCGGGCCTTCGGGCGGCGCGGCGAGTAGGCGATACGGACCAGCCGCGGCGGCCGGTGCGAGCCGCTGCCCACGGCCAGCACCGCGCCGAATCCGTTGCGCTTGAGCGCGCGCTCGTCCAGCACCTCGACGTCCAGGTTCGCGCTCGTGGCGAACTCGGTGGCGCGGGCTGCGAACGAGGCCGGGTAGAGGTCGTTGGGCGGGGTGTTGACCAGGTCGCGGGTGCGGGTGATCGCTTCGACGACGACCTTCGCCCGCTTGAGCTCGGCGCGGGCCTGCGCGTCGTCGGTGGCGGCCAGCGTGACGCGGCGCAGCGCGGGCTTGGCAGCGGTCGACTTGTAGTCGGTGTAGCGGTAGCTGCCGAGCAGCGCGCCCTCGGCAAGTGCGCCGACCGGCCCGTCGATCGCGACGTGCACGGTGGCGCGGTCGTCCAGGGTGCGCAGCGCGGCGCCGACGGCGCGACGGATGTTCTCCGGGTCGCGGGCGTCGTCACCGAGTCCGGTGGCCACGACGAGGTCGAACGGCGCGAGGCCGAGAGTGGGGATGCGCAGCACCTCGTCGGCGCGCCCGGTGGCGTTGAGCGCGCGCAACGCTGCGTTCAACTGCCTGCCGAGTTCGGCCTCGACGGGCTTCGCGCCGCGCGCGAGCCGCGGACCGCGCTCGCCGGGCACGACGCCGATGACGACTGCGTCGGCGGTGATGGAGGCGGCGGGATCGATGAGCGAGACACTCGGCATGATCCCGATCCTATGGCGAGCGCCGATGGCGGCCGCTCCCGCGGTTAGGGTGGCGATCATGGCTGACCTGTTGCGTTCCCCGCTGCACGACCGTCACGTCGCGCTGGGCGCGAAGCTCGCCGACTTCGGTGGCTGGGAGATGCCCATCGAGTACCCCTCGGGCGGCGGGGTGCTCAAGGAGCACGCTGCGGTGCGCGAGGCGGTCGGGCTGTTCGACGTCTCCCACCTGGGCAAGGCGACGGTGCGCGGGCGCGGCGCGGCCGCGTTCGTGAACGCCTGCCTGTCCAACGACCTCGGCCGGATCCGTCCGGGCAAGGCTCAGTACACGCTCTGCTGCGACGACGCGGGTGGCGTTGTCGACGATCTGATCGCGTACCTGGTCGGTGACGACGAGGTGTTCCTGGTGCCGAACGCCGCGAACACCGCCGAGGTGGTGCGGCGACTGGCGGCGGCCGCACCCGCGGACGTGACGGTGACCGGGCAGCACGAGGACTTCGGGGTGCTCGCCGTCCAGGGCCCGCGCTCGGCGGAGGTGCTCGCGGCGCTGGGGCTGCCGTCCGATCAGGAGTACATGGCCTACGCGGACGCGCAGTTCGGCTCTTCACCGGTGCGCATCTGCCGCACCGGCTACACCGGCGAGCACGGCTACGAGTTGATCCCGCGTTGGGACGACACCGCGGCACTGTGGGACGCGTTGATCGAGGTCGTACGTTCGCTCGGCGGGCTACCGGCCGGTCTCGGCGCCCGGGACACGTTGCGGACCGAGATGGGGTACCCGCTGCACGGCCAGGACCTGTCGCTGGAGATCTCGCCGTTGCAGGCGCGCGCCGGGTGGGCTGTCGGCTGGAAGAAGGAGGAGTTCTGGGGACGGTCCGCGCTGCTGGCCGAGAAGGAGTCCGGCGCGTCCCGGCTGCTGTGGGGGATCGAGGCGCTCGACCGCGGGATCCCGCGTGCGCACATGTCCGTGCTGGACGCTGCCGGGGCCGATATCGGTGAGGTGACGTCCGGGACGTTCTCGCCGAGCCTGAAGAAGGGCATCGGGCTTGCGTTGCTGGAGCCGACCGTGGGTGAGGGCGACGAGTTGAGCGTGGACGTGCGCGGACGGCCCTGCCCGGTGCGCGTCGTCAAGCCGCCGTTCGTGGAGTCGCACGTCCGTTAGCGCGGCTGTCCGCTCTGCTTGGTTGGCATCCGCGGCGACGGCGGAGAGCTGGTGTCTCCTCGGCTCTCGTCGCCGGGTTTCTGTTGCGCCGTGGTCACCCTGGTTTGGCGGCGACGGGGGTGGTTGGGCGCTCGGCCGGGATGCGCTGCCGGGTTTCTGTTGCGCTGTGGTCGCCTTGGTTCGGCGGCGACGGGGGTGGTTGGTACCTCGGTCGGCTTTCGTTGCCGGCTTCTGTTGCGCTCCTTCGGCTTGTTTCGGCAGCCGGTTTTTGTCGTACCTCGGTGGGAGAATCGTCTTATCCAGTAAGGGAAATCTTTCGCCGAGCCACTTGACTTGTCGGATGTAGAGAGTAGAATCAGACGCATGTTCTCGGTACCTCGACTGCTCACCCGGCCGGACACCGTCCCGGCCGCGGACGAGGTGCTGGATCCGGCTGTCTGGACGGCGATGCCGACGGTGTCCGATGCGGTGGCGCGGCCCGATGAGACGGCGGCAGCGTTGACGGTGCTCGATCCCGACGCCGGGCCGCTGAGCGCGGTGAACAGTAAGCGCCTGTCCGACGCCGGCCTGATCGACGCGTTGATCGCCTCGGAGAGACTGTTCGCGTCCGTGGCGGCGAAGCAGCAGGAGTTCCTCGCCGAACTCGCCCACCGCGACCCCGACGGGGACCGCTACCTGCGCGACGAAGCGGCGTGCGCGCTGAAGATCGCTCCCGGCACCGCGGTGCAGAAGCTCGACGAGGCTGTCGAGTTGACGGGCCGGTTGTTCGACACGCACGAGTTGGTCGCCGCCGGGGTGCTGTCCCCGGTCAATGCGCGCATTCTCGCGCGGGCGGTGCTGAACCTGACCGACGATGTGGCGGTGAAGGTGCAGGATCGGGTGCTGCCGCGCGGCTGCTCGCAGACGCCGGGGGAGTTCCGGGCCGCCGTCCGCAGGGCGGTGGCCAGGTTCGACCGCAAGGACGAAGCACAAAAGCATGCCGAGGCGTTCGCGGACCGGCACGTCATCTCCTACCCGACCGACGACTACATGGCCGACGTCGTGCTGCACCTCGCCGCCGACGGGGCCGCGGTCGTGACCACCGCGGTCAACGCCTGGGCGACCAAGACCGACGCATCCGACACCCGCACCGCGGATCAACGCCGGGCGGACGCGATCGTGGACATCTGCTCCCACGCCCTCGCGCTCCCCGGCGTGCCGAAACAGCACGGGATCAAACCGGCCATCAACGTCACCATCGCCGAAACCACCCTGACCGGTGTGGACGACCAGCCCGCCGAGCTGGACGGGTACGGCCCGATCCCCGCCTCCATGGCCCGTCGCTTGGCAGATCTGCCGGGAGCACACCAGCACCGGTTCGCCGTCGACCCCGACGGTCGCATCCTGAACTGCGACGCGAACCAGAACCGTGACGCGAACCAGAACCGTGACGCGACCCTGACCAGCGACCAGTACGAGCCGCCACCGCGGATCGCCCGGCACGTGATCAACCGCGACCGGCACTGCATCCACCCCGGATGCCG
>DASTXN010000161.1:0-36524 GCA_035765515.1 Jatrophihabitantaceae bacterium
GCGGACCTGCGCGAGGAGGTGCGTGCGACCGTTGCCCGGATCGCAGCGGCGGAGGACCGGCGCGCCGCCCTGGTCGAGAGCCGGTACCTCGCGCCGCACTGGCCCGCGCCGCACGGCCTGGGTGCGGATCCCGTGCTCCAGCTCGTGATCGACGAGGAGCTGGCCGAGGCCGCCGTCGAGCGCCCGGACCTGAAGATCGGGGCCTGGGCGGTGCCGACGATCCTCGCGCACGGCACGACCGGGCAGCAGGAGCGCTTCGTCGGGCCGACGCTGCGCGGTGAGGTCACCTGGTGCCAGCTCTTCAGTGAGCCCGGCGCGGGCTCCGACCTCGCGTCGCTGCGGACCCGGGCGGAGCGGGTCACCTCGGGCTGGTCGCTGACCGGGCAGAAGGTGTGGACCTCGCTCGCGCACGAGGCCGACTGGGCGATCTGCCTGGCCCGGACCAGCAGCGAGGGAAGGCCGCACGCGGGCATCACCTACTTCCTCGTCGACATGCGCTCGCCGGGCATCGAGATCCGTCCGCTGCGGGAGCTCACCGGGGAGGCGATGTTCAACGAGGTGTTCCTCGACGGCGTGTTCGTGCCGGACGAGCTGCTGGTCGGCGAACCGGGCGATGGGTGGAAGCTCGCGCGCACCACGCTGGCGAACGAACGCGTCGCGCTGAGCTACGACTCCTCGCTGGGCGCCGGCGGCGAGACGCTGCTGCGCATCGCTGAGCAGCTCGGTGAGCTGGACGGCGCGCAGCTGGCCGAGCTCGGCGCGCTGCTGGCGGACGCTCACGCCGGCGGTCTGCTCGCGCTGCGAAGCACGCTGCGGTCGCTGGCCGGCGGACAGCCGGGAGCGGAGTCCAGCATCGGCAAGCTGCTCGGTGGTGAGCACCTGCAGCTCGTCTGGCAGACCGCGATGGACTGGCTCGGTGCGGAGGCTCTCGCGATCGACACGTCCGACCGCACGTCGGCACCGCACCGGTTCCTCAACGCCCGCTGCATGACCATCGCGGGCGGCACCACCGAGGTGCAGCTGAACATCATCGGCGAACGACTGCTCGGCCTGCCGCGCGATCCCGAGCCGACGCCGAAGGGGAACCGCTGACATGCCGATCGACCTCGCGGCCGCCCTGGGCGCCGAGCCATTCGTCCGCGAACTGTCGTGGACCGCGGACGATGTGCTGCTGTATCACCTGTCGCTCGGAGCGGGCGCGTACCGCACCGATCCTTCCGAGCTGCACTGGACGTACGAGCGCGAGCTGCAAGTACTGCCGACGTTCGCGCTCGTCGCGGGTGAGCGCTCGCTCGGCATCCAGGCCGGGCGCGCGATGAGTCTGCCCGGTGTCGACGTGGACCTGCGCAAGATTCTGCACGCCGGCCAGTCGATCACGCTATGCGGGCCGATCCCCACGAGCGGCACGGTGCGGGCGTCCTCGCGCATCGCGCACGTCTGGGACAAGGGCAAGGCCGCGGTGATCGTCATGGAGAACGCGATCAGCGACCTGGACGGCGCGCCACTGTGGACGACGACGTCGCAGATCTGGGCACGCGGCGAGGGCGGATTCGGGGGAGACCCCGGGCCGGAGACGTCCTGGGCCGCCCCCGAACGCGAGCCGGACGCGGTCCTGGATTCGCCCACCTCCGCGCAGACCGCGATGCTCTATCGGCTCAACGGCGACCGCAACCCGCTGCACATCGACCCGGAGTTCGCGCACGCTGCCGGGCTGGATGCGCCGATCCTGCACGGACTGGCGTCGTACGGCATCGTCTGCAAGGCGATCGTCGACGAGCTGCTGGACGGCGACGCCACGCGCGTGCAGTCCTACGCGGCGCGCTTCGCGGGGATGCTCACGCCCGGTGAAACGATCCGCACCCGCGTCTGGCGCGATGGCGACACGCTGCGGCTGCAGGCGTCCTGCCCGGAGCGGGACGGCGCGCCCGTGCTCACGCACGCCGAGCTGGTCGTCCGATGAGATCCGCCGTCGCGCCGCCGGAGCCGGGCGAGCGTCCCGCGCTGACGGCCGAAGCACGCGCGACGGGCATCGACGCGGCGGCTGCGGCTGCGCGCCGGGTCATCGAATCCCTTTTGCACGCAGGGGATTCGGCAGCCGATCTGTCCGGTGTCGCGGACCAGCTCAACGCGATTGCGGACCAGCTTGCCGCGCAGGCACCGACGGTCGACGAGCGCATCGCCGACATGTGGAGCGGCGAGGGCGTCACCCGGCACGACCCCGTCACCGGGCCGGAGAACGCGATCGCACCGCCGATGCCGATCCGCGGACTGGACGACGGATCTGTCGAGGCGACGGTGACGCTGCACCTGCCGTATCAGGGCCCGCCCGGGCTCGTCCACGGCGGCGTGTCCGCGCTGCTGCTGGACCACACGCTGGGCACCGCGAACTTCTGGGCCGGCGCGTCCGGCCGCACCGGTGAGCTGACGCTGCGCTATCACCGGCCGACGCCGCTGTTCGAACAGTTGACCGTGAGCGGCCGGCAGACCGCTGTGGACGGCCGCAAGATCTGGACCGAGGGCGCGATCCGGGACGCGTCCGGCGGAGTCTGCGTGTCCGCGAAGGGCTTGTTCATCACGCCACGCCCGGAAGCCATCCGCTTCGGGAGGGGTTGATCGCGCGCTGTTGAATGGCCCGGTGAGCATCGAGGAGATCCACCGTTTCGTCGCGGACGACCGCCCGCTGTTCCTGCAGCAGTGGCAGCGCATCGCATTGGCACCGGCGCCGGCGGGGGCCGAGGCCGAGCGCGCGGCGCTGATCGCGGGTTTCGCGCGCGACGCCGGCGCTGACCAGGTCGAGGTCGACCGGGTCGGCAACGTCGTCGCGACGATCGAGGGCAGTGGCGACCGGGACGTCACGTTCCTGGCGACCATGGACGATCTCGACTCGGTCGCCGCGCACCGCCGCGGGACTGATCGCATCGAGGTGGCCGGCGAACGGCTGATCGGTCCGTGCTCGCAGACGACCTCATCCGACGCGACGGGGTTGGGGCTGGTCCGGTTCGCGGCGCAGTCCGCTCGGCGGTTCCGTCGCGTGACCGTCGCGTTCGTGCTGGGCGAGGAGACCGGGCTGACCGGTGTCCGCGCGCTGTGCGAGGACCGGGCCGATCGGCTGGGTTGGGTGATCGACCTGATGGGCGGCGTGGGCACGATCAGCTGGAACGCGATCGGGTTCGACGGCATCATCGTCGAATTCCGTGCCGAGCCGAAGCACTCGCTGTACGGGGGCGTGTCGGAGGTGTCCGATGCCATCGCGCGCTTCGTCACCGCCGTCCACGCCGACGTGCCGCCGTCGGTTGGGCCCGAGCCGTCCGGACCGCTCGAAGAGATCGCCGGCCCGGTCACGATCCGGCGCATCAACCGGATCGCGGCGGGCGAGGTGTTCAACCATTCCCCTCAGCTCGGGACGGTTGGCGTGGACGTTCGCAGCACCGATCCCGCGATCCTGCGCGACCTCGGACGCGCGACGCGCGAGCTGGCCGAACAGGTCGCGGCGCAGACGGGTGTCGCCGTCACCTGCCGGGACGACGTCCAGCAGCCGGCCGCACTGCTGCCCGGAGGCGCTGATCATCCGCTGGTGCAGGCGGCCGCGCAGGCCGTACGCGAGGCAGGCGCGGCGTTGGTGCTGCGTCCGTGGAGCAGCTCCAACATCAACGTCGCGTACGAGTTCGGACTGGAGGGGATCGTGCACGACGATCCCGGACGCGGCGGCGGGCGTGGCACCGCGGACGAATGGGTCGACATCGCCGCGGTGCTGACCGGATTCGCGGCGGACTGCCGGATGCTGGAACTCGTCACCGCGTAACGTGCTGGGTATGAAGCGAGTCGACACTGCTCCCGTGGTTGCGTCCGGTCTCGTCGGCGGATTCGCCGTCGCGCGTTACAGCGGACGGCGCGAGCTGGGCGGGATCGTCCTCGGCGCGGCCGGGGCCTGGTCGGCGTGGCGGTGGCTGCGCTCGTCCGGCCCGGGTGTCATGGGCGTGCTGCTCGGCACCTACCTCGCCGCGTTCGGCGTCTCGCACCCGCTGGCCAAGAAGCTCGGCGCGTGGCGCTCGGTGCTGGCCGTGAGCGCGGCCGCGTCCGGCGCCGCCTACGCGCTCGCCGACCGGTCGAAGGCGTCGTCGAAGATCAGTTGATGCAGCCGGACTTCTTCGTCGGCGCCGACGCCGAGGTGATCGGCGTCCCCTCCGGGGGCGGCGAGGTCGCGGTACCGGACGCCGCGCTCGTCGAACCGCTGGCCGTCGGCTTCTTGGGCGGGTAGGTACCTGCCAGGATGGCTGCGATGCGGGCCTGCACCTTCGCCGGGTTGACGATCTCCACGCTCGACGAGACCCCGGCGATGTCGACCGTAGTGGTCCCCTCGGTCGGAATCGTGTAGCCGGTGATGTGTCCCGCGCTCAGGTCGGCCATCTGCGCCGCGAGGTCGGGGATGCTGAAGCCCTCGTTGTCGTCGATGGTGAACGCGCCGGAGATGGCCTTGATCAGGCCGTTGAGCTTGACCGGGTTGAGCAGCGAGGACTTGAGCTTGTTGAAGGCAGCCGTAAGGAAATAGCGCTGCCGCTCCTCGCGGGCCAGGTCGCCGCCGTGGAGGTTGTGCCGCTGCCGGACGAACTCGACCACCTGCACCGGCGTGAGGTCGTGCTTGCCGGCGCTCATCTTGAAGTTCGAGCCGACGTGACCCTGCCCGGTCGCCATGTTGTGCGCGAGGGTGTCGTCGGTGGCGTGGCAAAGGTTGACCGGGATCGTGCCGATTGCCTGGGCGATCTTGTAGAAGCCACCGAAGCCGACCTGCACGTAGTGGTTGATCTTCAATCCGGTGAGCTGCTTGACGGTGGCGAGCAGTTCGTCCATGCCGGCCGCTTCGTGTTCCTTCTCGCTCCCGGTCGTCGCCGCATCCGCGTATGCATCAGCGTAGGCAGCATTGATCTTGTTCTTGAGGTAGCCGCCCGGGATGTCGACGTACGAGTCGCGGGGGATCGAGATCATCGTCGCCTTGGAACCGTCCGCCGGCACGTGGATCACCATGATCGTGTCGGTGCTGAGCGAGTTGTCGTTGCCGAGTGAGAGCAGCTTCCGCTCGGACGCGGAGAGGTCAGCACGCGAGTCCATGCCCACGATGAGGATGTTCTGCTCGACGCCGTCGACGTGGTGACCGTTCTCCAGGTGCGGCGCCTTGGTGGCGGCGTCCAGGCCGGACAGATGGAACCGCTGCACGCCGTTGTTTAGCGAGCGGTACTCGTACCAGCCGTAGCCGAAGCTCAGCAGCAGCACGACCGACACCGCGCAGGCCAGGACCTTGGTGACCAGGACGCCGATCTCGCGGCTGCGACCCGGGTGTGGGGCGCGGTGTGCGCGGTGGCTGTGGGGGCGTCTCGACGACCCGGAACCGGACGAATCGCCCATCGGCGAGCCGGGATGCAGGTAGTCAGACACGCGGGAAGGCTACCGGCGCGAGCCTTGGAAACCCTGAGTGTCTGCAGCTAAACCTCAGCCAAGGTGAATGCGAAACCGCAGGCTCGGGGCGCCTCCGTAGGACGCGGGCTTGTCGAACGATTCGACGACCACGCCGCCATCTTCAACCCGCGCAAACGTGCACCTCGCGACCGGCCCAAAGGACAGGCCGGGTCACTCGGCGCACACCGCAAGCTCGCTGCGCTCGCGCGGGCGCGGGCTCTTCGCGCGAGCGCTCATCGCGTTGGTGGGCCACCCGTCACGAGGAGCCCCTTGCCCGTCGTAGCCGCGCGCGGCAATCGGACGGCTGTCGCATGCATCCCAGTCTCGTAATCGCACGCCCCACGGCAGAGCTGCGGCCGTCGTTATTCGGTGATCAACAGCGCGTTATGGCCGTCCTGGCGGCCAAAATGTACTGTTGATCACGCGCCAGGCGATCAGACTGGCCAGCCCAGGCGCTACTCCTCCGTCGCGGCTTGCGGCCGGAGGCTGTCGGGCGACCAACCGCGTTCGAGTGCGTGCTGGTAGGAGTGCAGATGCTCGATTTCGGGGCGGACCAGTTCCATCCGCCGATGCTGTCACCCGCCCCCAGCGATTTCGCGGGCGGCCTGATTCGCTCAGGCGGACCCGTGTCGCCGTTCGGTTCCTTTTTGATCTTCTCGCCGGCTTCTCTCGCCTTCCCGGCGGCCGGGGAGAGGTCGCCACGGTCCTTTGCTCTGCCCGGTGAGAGCGTGCAAATGCCCGGTGGGACCGTGCAGAGCAAGTCACAGCACCTGAAAACCGATCTATAGGCCTAGCTCTGCCCGGTGAGAGCGTGCAAATGCCCGGTGGGACCGTGCAGAGCAAAGCTGGCGCTGGTGCACCTAGCTGCCGCGCGGCGCGCCGGAAGCGCGTCAGGCCGGAAGCGCGTCAGGCCTGAAGGGCGCTGCGGACGACTTTGCCGGTCGCGTTGCGGGGCAGCCGGTCGTGGCTGATCCGCCAGTGCGTCGGCACCTTGTAATAGGCCAGCCGCTCCGCGACGAACGCAGCCAGCTCGTCCGGCGACGCAGCCGACGCACCAGGTGCGAGCACGACGATCGCCGCGACCTCCTGACCGAGGTCGGGATGGTCGATGCCGATCACGGCCGACTCCTCGACCGCGGGGTGCTCGTCCAACACCTGCTCGATCTCGACGGGGTACACGTTCTCACCGCCGCGCAGGATCAGGTCGCTTCGCCGCGTCGTCAGATAGAGCAGCCCGTTGCGCATGGTGCCGATGTCTCCGGTGCGCATCCACCGCTCGGAGTCGAAGATCGCCGCGGTGGCCTCGGCGTCATCCCAGTAACCGAGCATGTTGTAGGGACTGCGCAGCCAGATCTCGCCCTCTTCGCCGTCGCCGAGCACCGCGCCAGTAGCCGATCGGATCTGCACCGACACGGTCGCGATCGGGTACCCGACCGTCCCCGGATTCGCTGCGAGCACCGGGGGAGTGGCGACCGTCGCGCCGGTGCACGACTCCGTCAGTCCGTAGCTGTCGACGAGTCCCTCGCGCGCGACGGGGATCAGCTCGCGCAGCCGGGTCTGCAGCGCGTGCGACGACGGTGCCGACGCCAGCCCGAACGCGCGCAACGCCGACAGGTCGTACGCCGAGACGTCGCCGAGCTCGACAAGCCGGTGTGCCATCGTCGGCACGACCGTCCAGTTCGTCACCCGCTCGCGCACAACCAGCGACAAAACGCGATGCGGGTCGAACGCGCCCTGCGTCATCACCACGGTTTCACCGGTTGCCAGTCGTGGGACGGCGAGATTGTGCAGGCTGGCGATGTGGAACAACGGCATGGACAGCAGCCAGCGTCCGGACGACGGCGGGACGTCCGGACGGAACGCCGCGGACATCGCGTTCATCATCCGGTGGTAGCCGACTGTGGCGATCATGTTCCGGTGCGAGTGCGTGGCGCCCTTGGGACGTCCGGTGGTTCCGCTGGTGTACACGATCACTGCCGGGTCGTCCTCGTCGACAGCAACTGACGGCAGCGACGCTGAGGGTGACGCGGTCATCAACGCCGGCAGGTCGTCCTCGACCGTCAACACCGGGATCGACAACGACGACGGCAACCGCGCGGCGCGCTTGGCATCGACGATCAGCACGGACGGCGTGCAGTGGCCGAGCGCGTACTCGATCTCGGCCGGCGTCCACCACGCGTTGTACGAGGCGGTCACCGCGCCGAGCGACGCGGCCGCCCAGAACGCGATGATCCACTCCGGCGAGTTCGCGGCCAGGACCGCCACCCGGTCGCCGGCGCGGACACCCCGAGCCGACAGCGCCGCCGCGAGCGACGCGACCATGGCGGTGTGCTCGGCGTAGCTGATCCTCCCCTCGGCCGTCACCAGGTAGTCCTGGTCGCCGAGCGAGACCGACTGCGCCAGCAGCTCACCGAGCGAACGCTCGCGGTTCACGAGCACCGGCATCCGCACGCCGAGCACGTCCTGCTCGGCGATCTCGAACTCCCCGCCGGGCCCGGTCAACCGGGCGACGACGGCCGCCATCATGGCTGCGGGATCGGGTGCGGTGTCCACGGGCGCGCTCACGCCAGACAACATCCCACGCGCGCGCGGGGGTGCAACAGCGGAAGTTCCCGTTCAGCGGGACGTGCCCGGTGGGCCCTTCCGGTGGTGGCTAGCGTCGCGAGGTGTGAACGACTCGGCTCCTGACGTACTCGCTCCCGCCACCCTGGGCCCGCTGCGGCTGCGCAACCGGATCCTCAAGGCGGCGACGTTCGAGGGCATGACCCCCAACTCGCTCGTCTCCGACCGGCTGATCGAGTTCCACCGTCAGGTGGCCGCGGGCGGCGTCGGCATGACGACGGTCGCGTACTGCGCCGTCTCGCCGGACGGGCGCTCCGCACCGGCCCAGCTGTACTGGCGGCCCGAGGCGTTGGAGGGACTGCGCCGGCTCACCGAGACCGTCCACGCCGAAGGGGCGGCCGTCTCCGCGCAGATCGGGCACGCGGGCCCGGTTGCTCCGGCCAAGGCGCTCGGCACGCCGGCTCTCGCGTCCAGCAGGCACCTGCACGCCACGAGCATGAGCATGACGCGGGCCGCGACGACAGACGACATCGAGCGCGTCGTGCGTCAGCATGCCGAGGCCGCAAAGTACGCGATCGAGGCCGGCTTCGACGCGATCGAGCTGCACTTCGGCCACAACTACTTCGTCAGCTCGTTCCTGTCGCCGAACCTGAACAAGCGCGACGACGAGTACGGCGGCAAGCTGGTCAACCGCGCCCGCGTCGCCCGAGACACTGCGCGCGCCGTCCGCGACGCCGTCGGTGACAGGATCGCCGTGCTGGCAAAGCTGAACATGGACGACGGCGTGCCAGGCGGCTTCTGGATCGACGAGGCCGCGCAGGTCGCGCTGTGGCTGGAGGCCGACGGCACGATCGACGCGCTGGAGCTCACCGCCGGCAGCTCGCTGCGCAACCCGATGTACCTGTTCAAGGGCGACGTCCCGATGACCGAGTTCGCCGCGGTCATGCCGCAGCCGGTCAAGCTCGGCGTCAAGCTGTTCGGCAAGTTCCTGCTCAAGGAGTACCCGTACCGCGACGCCTTCCTGCTCGAGCAGGCGCGCCAGGTACGCGCGGCCGTATCGATGCCGCTGGTGCTGCTCGGCGGCGTGACCAACAAGGCGACCATGGACCTCGCCATGGTCGAGGGGTTCCAGTTCGTCGCGATGGCCCGCGCCCTACTGCGCGAACCGGACCTGATCAACCGCATCGCGAAGGACGCGGCGACCACGTCGCTGTGCATCCACTGCAACAAGTGCATGCCGACGATCTATCGCGGCACGCACTGCGTGCTCGTCCCGCGCGAATCGCGGCCCTGAGCGTCGAACGATGACCGAAGCACAGCACGACACGATCGCGGACCTGCTGCTGGCGCGCGTCGGCGACCACCACCCGGGACTGCGCACCCGTGAACGCGCCTGGACCTGGGACGAGGTGGCACGCGAGTCCGCGGCCCGCGCGGCGATCCTCGCCGAACGGATCGATACGGATCGTCCGCCGCACATCGGGATCCTGCTCGACAACGTTCCGGACTTCGTGTTCTGGACGGGCGCGGCGGCCCTGGCCGGGGTCGCGGTCGTGGGCATCAACCCGACCCGCCGCGGCGCAGACCTCGAGCAGGAGGTGCGCCACGTCGACTGCCAGCTGATCATCACCGACGCGGCGGGCCGGCAGCTGCTCGACGGGCTGGACGTCGGCGTGCCGGCGGACGGCTTCGTGCTCGTGGACGATCCGGACTATCCGCAGCTGATTAACAAGCACGCGGACGCGACACCCGCCAAGGCCGAGAGCGTCGACGCCAACACCTTGATGCTGCTGCTGTTCACGTCCGGCACGACCGGCGTGTCCAAGGCCGCGCGCTGCTCGCAGGGCCGCCTGGCGCGCCTGGCGTTCGCGAACTGCGCGAAGTACGACATCGATCGTGACGACGTCTGCTACTGCTGTATGCCGCTGTTCCACGGCAACGCGCTGATGGGGCTGTGGGCACCGGCGCTCTCGCAGGGCGCGGCGATCTGCCTGGTGCCGAAGTTCAGCGCGTCCGGCTTCCTGCCCGACGTCCGCTTCTACGGCGCGACCTATTTCACCTACGTGGGCAAGGCGATCGCGTACATCCTCGCGCTGCCGGAGGGACCGGACGATCGCGACAACCAGCTCGATCACGGCTTCGGCACCGAGGCCTCTCCGGACGACCAGGCGGAGTTCGTGCGCCGCTACGGCTGCCGGCTGGTCGAGGCGTACGGCTCCAGCGAGGGCACCGGGCACGTGACCAAGGTGCCGGACGCGCCCCCGGGCGCGCTGGGCCGTCCGTCCAGCGACGACGTCGCGATCCTGAACGCGGACACGCTGCAACCGTGCCGACCCGCGCAGCTGGACGAGCACGGCCGGCTGCTGAACCCGGACGAGGCGATCGGCGAGATCGCGGACCGTGGCGCGGCCGCGCGCTTCGAGGGCTATTACAACAACGACGAGGCGAACCGCGAGCGCGTGCGCGACGGCTGGTACTGGAGCGGCGACCTCGGCTACATCGACGAGGCCGGGTACATCTACTTCGCCGGGCGCAAGGGCGACTGGGTGCGGGTGGACGGCGAGAACTTCTCCACGCTGGTCGTCGAACGGATCATCCGCCGGCACCCGGACGTCCTGGCCGCGGCGGCGTTCGGCATCGCCGACCCGCGCTCGGGCGACCAGCTCATGGTCGCATTGGAAGTGCGCGACGTGGCCGGCTTCGACACCGCCAGGTTCTCCGCGTTCCTGGCGCAGCAGCCCGACCTCGGTACAAAGGCCACTCCGCGCTTCGTCCGCGTATCGAAGGCGCTGCCGACGACCGGCTCGAACAAGCTGATGAAGAAGCAGATGCAGGCCGAGGCCTGGCTGAGCGCCGACGCGGTGTACGCGTGGCGCGGCCGCGGGGATCCGGAGTACCGGCTGATGAGCGCCGAGGACAAGGCCGCGCTCGAGGTGGAGTTCTTCGCCAGCGGACGGCAGCGGCTGTTGCCCACCGCTCCGGCGCAGGTGTAGGGAGCGAAGCGTGCGATTAGCCGAGACGGCGGGCCAGCAGGAGTTGCGCCGCGAGCTGCGGGTTTACTTCGCCGGCCTGCTCACCGATGACGAGCGCCGCGCCGCGCACGAGCAGGGGGTCGGCGGCGACCACTTCCGCGAGATCGTGTCGCGGCTAGGCGCCGACGGCTGGCTCGGCATCGGCTGGCCGACCGAGTATGGCGGCCAGGGCCGGTCGGTAGCCGATCAATTCGTGTTCTTCGACGAGGTGCAGCGCGCGGGCCTGCCGTTCCCGTTCGTCACCGTGAACACGGTCGGCCCGACGCTGATGGCGTACGGCACCGAGGATCAGAAGCGCCGCTACCTGCCCGGCATCCTGTCCGGCGACATCGTGTTCGCGATCGGCTACACCGAGCCGGGCGCCGGCACCGACCTCGCGTCGCTCACGACTCGCGCCGTTCCGGGCGCTGGCTCCTGGGTCGTCGACGGCAGCAAGGTGTTCACCAGCGGCGCGAACACCGCCGACTACGTCTGGCTGGCCTGCCGCACGGACTCCGACGCTCCTGTGCACAAAGGGATTTCGATCCTGATCGCGTCGACGTCCGATCCCGGGTTCTCGTGGACGCCGATACCGACCGTCGGCGGCATGAGCGTCACCGCGACGTACTACAGCGGCGTTCGCGTGCCGGCGGACGATGTCGTCGGGCCGGTCCACGGCGGCTGGAAGCTGATCACCGCGCAGCTCAACCACGAGCGCATCGGGCTGGCCGCGCTCGGTGGCCGCGCGATCTCGCTGTGGGAGCAGACCGTGGAGCTGTGTCGCGAGAACGGTTCGCTCGACGTGCCCTGGGTGCGCACCGAGTTGGCGCGCACGCATGCCCGGCTGGAGGCGATGCGGCTGCTGAACTGGAAGATGACCGCCGCGGTGGCCGCCGACGAACTCACGCCCGCCGACGCGTCCGCCACCAAGGTCTACGGCACCGAGACGCACCTGGACACGTACCGCGCGCTGGTGCAGGTGCTCGGCCCGGCCGGACGGCTGCGCGTCGGCTCACCGGGTGCGGCACTGCACGGCGAACTCGAGCAGGTGTCGCGGCAGTCGGTGGTCAACACGTTCGGCGGCGGCGTGAACGAGGTGCTGCGCGACATCGTCGCGACCGCAGGCCTCGGCCTGCCGCGCGCGGCGAGGAAGTCATGAGCTACGAACAGTTCGTCGGCCGCTCCAGCGAGCCGGTCCTGTCGCAGGACGAGGTCAACGTACCGATGATCCGGCACTGGGTCGAGGCGATGGGGGACGCGAACCCGATCTACCTGGACGAGTCCGCGGCACGCGCCACCGGGCGCGCCGGGGTGATCGCGCCGCCGACCATGCTGCAGGCGTGGACGATGCGCGGCTACGCGGCATCCGTCGCACCCACGGCCCCGAACGCGCTGACCGAACTCTGGGACGCGCTCGCCGCGGACGGCTACACGTCCGTCGTCGCGACCGACTGCGAGCAGGAGTACCTGCGCGAACTCGTGCCGGGCGACCGGCTCACGCTCACCGAGACCGTCGAGAGCATCTCGGACGAGAAGCGCACCGGGCTCGGGATCGGGCACTTCGTCACCACCGTGCGCACCTACACCGACCAGCACGGCGAGACCGTCGGCGTGCAGCGCTGGCGCACGCTGCGCTTCAAGCCGGGCACCGGCCGTGCCGCGGCACCGCAAGCCGAACCGGCGCAACTGCGCCCACGCCCGGCGATCAACCGCGACAACGCGTTCTGGTTCGACGCTGCTCGCGAGCACCGGCTGGTGATCCAGCGCTGCACGGCGTGCAAACAGCTGCGCCACCCGCCCGCGCCGTGCTGCCCGAGCTGCCGCTCCTTCGAGTGGGACACGGTGGAGTCAGCCGGCCGCGGGACCGTGCACAGCTTCGTCGTCAACCACCACCCGCGCACACCCGGCTTCGAGTACCCGCACGTCGTGGTGCTCGTCGACCTGGACGAGGGGGTGCGGCTGATCGCGAACGTGACCGGCGTGCAACCGGACGCGGTGCGCATCGGCCAGGCGGTCGAGCTGGCCTGGCTGGACGCCGACCCCGAACTCACGCTGCCGGTGTTCCGGCCCAGGGAGAGCTGATGGACTTCACATTCAGCGAGGAGCAGCTGGAGATTCGCGAGCTCGCGGCCAAGCTGTTCGCCGGGCGCGCGAGCACCGAGCGCGTGCGTGCCGTCGAACGCACCGACGACCGGATCGACCGCGAGCTGTGGGCCGACCTGGCCTCGACCGGATTGCTCGGGCTCGCGCTGCCGGAGTCCGCCGGCGGCGCGGGACTTGGCCTGAGCGAGCTGTGCCTGGTGCTCGAGCAGCAGGGCCGGCACGTGGCGCCGGTGCCGCTGTGGCAATCGGTCGTCGCCGCGCTCGCGGTCGCCGAGTTCGGCACCGACGCGCTTCGGACGGAGCTGCTGCCCGCGGTCGCGGACGGCTCACTGATCCTCACCGTCGCGCTGGAGGAGTTCGGGGTGGCCACGGCCGATCGACCGAGCACCACCGCCGCACAGGACGGATCGCGCTGGCGATTGACTGGAACCAAGGCGGCCGTTGCGTATGCGCACCTGGCCGATCGCGTCGTGGTGAGCGCGTCGACGCCGTCCGGTGCGGCGCTGTTCCTGGTCGACCCGCGCGACGCGTCCGTGACGGCCGAGCGGGTCGACACCACGGCGCACGAGCCCGCCGCACACCTGAGGCTCGACGGAACGCCGGCCGAACAGCTCGGCGGTGTAAGCGAGTTGCCCTGGTTGATCCAGCGCGTTCAGGTCGCGGTCGCCGCGGTGCAGCTCGGCGTGGCCGACAGTGCGACCGTCCAGGGCGCGCGATACGTCAGCGAGCGCGAGCAGTTCGGCCGCCCGCTCGGCACGTTCCAGGCGGTGCAGCACGCGCTGGCCGACTGCTATCTCGATGTCGCGGCGATGCAGGTGACCCTCTGGCAGGCGGTCTGGCTGCTCGACAGCGGACAGGAACCCGGCACCGCGGTGGAGGTGGCCGCGTGGTGGGCGGCGGACGGCGGAGCTCGCGCCGTGCACCGGGTGCAGCATCTGCACGGCGGCATCGGGGTGGACGTCGACTACCCGATCCATCGCTACTTGCTGTGGGGCAAGCAGCTGGCCGGATTGCTCGGCGGTCCGGCCGCGCAGCTGCAGCGCCTCGGCGACACGATCGCGACCGGGCCGAACGCATGACCGCCGTCGGAGAACGTCTGCCCGAGCTGAAGATCCCGGTCACGCGCACGCTCATCGTCGCGACCGCGATCGCCAGCCGCGACTACCAGGACGTCCACCACGATCCGGAGCTCGCGCGCGAGCGGGGTTCGAAGGACGTCTTCATGAACATCCTGACCAGCAACGGACTGGTCGGCCGCTTCGTCACGGACTGGGCGGGACCGGGCGCGCGGCTGCGCAAGGTGGCGATCCGCCTCGGCGCGCCCAACTACCCGGGCGACACGATGACGATGACCGGCGAGGTCGCGGCGGTCGACGGCGATCTGGTCACCGTCGCGGTGCTCGGCACGAACAGCCTTGGCGATCACGTCACCGGCACCGTCACCCTAACGCTCGGGGAACCGCGATGAGCTTGTCGGGTAAGGCGGCCATCGTCGGCATCGGCGCCACCGAGTTCAGCAAGGACTCGGGACGCAGCGAGCTGCAGTTGGCGTGCGAGGCGATCCTGGCCGCCCTCGACGACGCCGGCCTCGCGCCCGAGGACGTCGACGGCCTGACCACGTTCACGATGGAGACCAATTCCGAGATCATCGTCGCGCGGGCGCTGGGCATCGGCGAGCTGACGTTCTTCTCGCGCATCGGCTACGGCGGCGGCGCGGCCTGCGCGAGCGTGCAGCAGGCGGCGATGGCGGTCGCGACCGGCGTCGCCGAGGTGGTCGTCGTCTACCGCGCGTTCAACGAGCGCTCCGGCATCCGCTTCGGGCTCGGCCAGGCTGACCGTCCGGTGGACGTCACCGCCGACCGGGCCGCCTACTCGTGGCTCACGCCGCAGGGATTGCACACGCCCGCACAGTGGGTCGCCATGTTCGCGCAGCGCTACCTGCACACCTACGGCGCGACGAGCGAGGACTTCGGCCGGGTCGCTGTCCTGGACCGCAAGCACGCCGCCACCAACCCGAAGGCGTGGTTCTACGAGCGACCGATCACGCTCGCCGAGCACCAGGCGTCCCGGTTCATCGCCGAGCCGCTGCACCTGCTGGACTGCTGCCAGGAGACCGACGGCGGCCAGGCGCTCGTGCTCGTTTCGCCCGAACGCGCCCGCGACGTGAAGCAGCGGCCCGCGCTCGTCCGCGCCGCAGCGCAGGGAGCCGGCCGCGACCAGCACATGATGGCCAGCTACTACCGTCCCGACATCACCGGCATCCCCGAGATGGGGCTGGTCGGCCGGCAGTTGTACGCGCAGAGCGGGCTGGCGCCGCAGGACATCGACGCCGCGATCCTCTACGACCACTTCACCCCGTTCGTGCTGCCGCAGCTGGAGGAGCTGGGCTTTTGCAGGACCGGCGAGGCGAAGGACTTCATCGCCGACGGCAACCTCGAACTGGACGGCGCGCTGCCGACGAACACGCACGGCGGCCAGCTCGGCGAGGCGTACCTGCACGGGGTCAACGGCGTCGCCGAGGCGGTGCGGCTGATCCGCGGCGAGTCTGTCAACCAGCCGGACGGCGTCGAGCACGTACTCGTCACGGCGGGAACCGGCGTCCCGACGAGCGGATTGGTGCTCGGAACGTGAGCGTTATGGACAGGTTCCGGCTGGACGGACGGGTGGCCCTGCTGTCCGGTGCCGGTCGCGGCATCGGCGCTGGCGCGGCGCTGACGCTTGCCGAGGCCGGCGCGGACGTCGCGATCTGCGCGCGCACGCCCGAGCAGCTGGAGAAGGTGGCGGCGCGGGTCCGGGATCAGACCGGCCGGCGGGCATTGCCGATCGTGGCCGACGCGTACGACCCGGACGCGACCGCTGCCGCGGTCGAGCAGGTCGTCGCGGAGTACGGCCGGTTGGACGTGGTCGTCAGCGTGACCGGTGGGGCGTACCCGCGGCCCTTCCTGCAGACCAGCGACGACGCGCTGCTCGATTCGTTCCGCAACAACGTGATCAACGGGCTGCGGCTGGTGCGCTGCGCCGTCCCGCACCTGCTGTCCTCGGACGGGGCAAGCGTGGTGATGGTCTCCAGCGCGATCGGGCACGTCGTTGGCCGCGGCTACGTCGCCTACGGCTCGGGCAAGGCCGCGCTCGATCACTCGGTGCGGCTGCTCGCGGCCGAGCTGAACCCGAAGGTCCGCGTCAACGCCGTCGCCCCCGGTGCCACGCTCACCGAGTCGCTGGAGAAGGTCGCCGAGGACCCGCAGGTCAAGGCGCTGCTCGAACGCGAGACGCCGCTGCACCGGCTGGGGACGGTCGAGGACATCGCTGCCGCGATCCTGTACCTCGCCACGCCCGCGTCGTCGTACGTCACCGGTCAGGTGCTCGCCGTGGACGGCGGGCTGATCAAGTCCAATCTCGACATGCCCTTCGACGACTTGTGAGCGGACCTATGAGCGAGCGCGACCTGATCCTGGAGCTGCTGGCCGACGCGGCCTGGATCTTCGACCACAAGCAGTGGGACCGGATGGGCGAGGTGTTCACGCCCGACACCGAGGCGTACGGGCAACAGGGCATTGAGGCGCTGACTGCGAACACGGTGCGGTACCTCGGCGGCTGCGGCCCGACCCAGCATCTGATCGGGAACCACCGCGTACGGATCGACGGCGACACCGCGACCGTGGTCAGCTACGTGCGCGCGTTTCACCTGTCGCCCGACGTCGACCGCATGGAGCGCGCGCGGCCGGACCAGTTCTGGGACTTCCTGGGCGAGTACCACGACACGCTGGTGCGCACCGCGAACGGCTGGCGGATCAGCCGGCGCGTGTGCATCCCGCGCGCGAGCACCGGCACCCTCGACCTGCTGGCGGGCGCGTGAGCCATCCACTTCTCGGTCTCGACCTGGGCACGCGCACAATGGCTTACGACGAACGGGACGCGATCCTGTACGCGCTCGCGGTCGGCGCGCAGGCCACCGATCTCGACCTGGTTTTCGAGCGTCGCCTGCGGGTGCTGCCGACGTTCGCGCTCACGCTCGCGCAGTGGGCGCCGGACGTCCTCGCCGGGCAGGGCGCGTGGGATGTCGCGACGGCGCTGCACGGCTCGCAACGGCTGCAGGTGCTCCGTCCGCTGCCGCCGGCCGGCGAGATCACGATGACCGCACGGGTGGGCGCGGTATGGGACAAGGGGTCCGCCGCGATCTTCGACGTCGAGGTCGCGAGCGAGTGCTTCGTCGCAACCTGGTCGATCTTCGCGCCCGGACGCGGGGGATTCAGTGGGGGTCCCCCCGCCAGTGGGGGCGTAGCCGGCGGGGGAGGAGCGCGTGGTCCGTCCCGCCTCCAGCCGCCGGAAGGTGAACCGGACATCGAGACGTCGCTGCCCACGTTCGCGAACCAGGCGGCGCTCTACCGGCTCACCGGCGACCGGCACCTGATCCACATCGACCCGGAGGCGACCGCCGCGATCGGGCAACCGCGCCCGATCCTGCACGGCCTGTGCACGCTCGCCGCGGCCACGCTGCGCATCGCGGCGGCGCTCGGCGTCCATCCCGCCGACCTGGTCGACCTGGGCGGCCGGTTCGCCGCACCCGTGCTCCCCGGCCAGGACCTGGACCTGGCGCTGTGGCGTACCGACTCCGGTCTCGCCTTCCGCGCGAGCCACGCCGGCACGGACGTTCTCATCGACGGCTGCGCACGATTCGCCACCCCCGAACGGAGTTGACCATGGACCTGCAGTGGACGGACGCCCTGGGCCAGGCGGAACTGGTCAGCAGCGGCCAGGCGTCGCCGCTCGAACTGGTGGACGCGGCGATCGAGCGGATCGAGAAGCTGGATCCCGCGATCAACGCGGTGATCCATCGCCGCTTCGAGCGAGCGCGGGACGAGGCCCGCGGCGACCTGCCGGACGGACCGTTCCGCGGCGTGCCGGTCCTGATCAAGGACCTGGACACCGTGGCCGGCGAGCCGCTGCACTTCGGCACCCGGTTCCTGCGCGATGCGGGCTACACAGCGCAACACGACGCCGAGTTCGTCCGCCGGTTGAAGCGGGCCGGCTTCGTGGTGCTAGGCAAGACCAGCACGCCCGAGTTCGCGCTGATGATCACGACCGAGCCGGCCGCCACCGGGCCCACGCGCAACCCGTGGAACACCGACCGCTCGACGGGCGGCTCCTCGGGCGGGGCGGCGGCCGCGGTCGCGGCGGGCATGGTGCCGGTCGCGCACGCGAGCGACGGCGGCGGGTCGATCCGCATCCCCGCCAGCGAGTGCGGCCTGGTCGGGCTCAAGCCGACGCGGGCGCGGATCAGCATGTCGCCCGACTCGGGCGAGGGCTGGGCAGGCGCGTCCACCGAGGGCGCGGTGAGCCGGACCGTCCGCGACACCGCCGCCGTGCTGGACGCGATGTCCGGCGCCGCGCCCGGCGACCCGTACCCGGCACCGCCGTTGCCGCGCCCGCTCGCGCAGGAGGTCGGCGCCGATCCCGGCCGGCTGCGCATCGGCGTCCTGGCGGCGCCGCCGTTCGCCGAGATCGCCGCTGACGTCGAGGTGGCTTCCGCCGTGGGTGCGACCGCCGACCTGTTGGACGGCCTGGGGCACTCCGTCGAGGACTCGTACCCGGCCGCGATGTACGACCCCGCGTTCGGCCCGCACTACGGCACGATCACCGCCTGCTCGATCACCGCCGAGATCGCCCGCTGGGGTGAGGTGCTCGGGGCGCCGGTGGACGAGTCGCAACTGGAGGGCATGACCCAGCTGTCGCTGCAGCACGGGCGGATGCTCAGCGGCGCCGACTACGTGACCGCGGTGCAGTGGATGCACGGATTCAACCGCCGGGTCGCGCAGTGGTGGGCGCCGGTGGACGACGGTGGCGCCGGGTTCGACCTGTTGTTGTGCCCCGTGCTCAACGGCCCACCGCCGCCGATCGGCTGGTTCGCCGACATGGCCACGTGCTACGAGCGGATCGGCGCTCTGCTGCACTACACGGCCCAGTTCAACATCACCGGTCAGCCGGCGATCTCGCTGCCGCTGCACACGTTCGCCGACGGGATGCCGCTCGGCGTGCAGCTGGTCGCGGGGTACGGCCGCGAGGACGCCTTGGTGCAGATGGCCGCGCAGCTGGAGCAGGCCGTGCCCTGGTCCGACCGGCGGCCCGAGGTCGGTTAGCGGTCAATCGCCGGACTGCCGCGGATGCCCCGCGACCAGTTGGGTGTCGGCGCCCACGACGCCGAGGCGGCCGGCACCACCAGGAGAGCCCAGTGGCGTGTCCCGGCCGGGCAGCGGCTCGGCGAAGAACCGCGCGTTGTCCTCGATGTAGAGCCGCCACTTGTCCGGCAGGTCGTCCTCGTAGTAAATGGCCTCGACAGGGCAGACCGGCTCGCAGGCGCCGCAGTCGACGCACTCGTCCGGATGGATGTAGAGCGAACGCCCGCCCTCGTAGATGCAATCGACGGGGCACTCCTCCACGCATGCGCGGTCCAGCACGTCGACGCACGGCTCACCGATCACATAGGCCATCAGTCGCCTCCGTTCCCGCCAGCGGCGATCAGTTCGGCTCCAGCAGGGCTTCGACGCCGACCCGTGCGCCCGCGAACAGCCGCGAAACGGGGCACAGCGCCGCGGCCTCGTCGACGATCTGCTGGAACTTCTCGCCGTCGACGCCGGGAACTCGCGCCCGCACCAGCAACCGCGACGACACGATCGTCGGTACGCCGTCCACCTCGTCGAGCGTGACCGTGGCCTCCACCCGCAACTGCTCGGCTGTGCAATGGTGCTCGCCGAGGCGTAGTGACAACGCCATCGCGAAGCAGGACGAGTGCGCCGCGGCGGCCAACTCCTCCGGGCTGGTGCGTCCGTCCGGACGCTCGACGCGAGCCGCCCAGGTCACGCCCAGGTCGTCGAGCGCCCCGCTGGCTCCGGCGACGATGCCCGAGCCGGACGCCAGTGATCCGGTCCAGGTGGTGACGGCGCTGCGTTGTGCGATGCTCATCTTCGGCTCGTTCCGTTGCAGGTTGCAGGTGATGACGCGGCCGCGGAGTCAGTCCGACCGGCGCGAGACGTACAGCAGCGAGTGACCGTCGCCGGACACGGCGTGACTGAGTCCGAAGCGGGCGGAGTCGAAGCCGTGCAGCCAGCGAGACACTCGTCGCGCCTGCTCGGCCTGCCGTGTGCGGATTTCGGCCTCCAAGCGGGCGCACAGCGTGTAGAGCAGGGCGTGGTCCGCGCTGAGTTCCGCGAACGGCCCAGCGGTGGCCTCACCCGGGTACAGCAGCGCCTCCTCGTCGGATGCCTGCCGGAACACCTCGGCGCGCAGGAAGGCGGTCAACGTGCCCAGTTCGGCGCTCGGCCAGGTGCGGGCGTCCAGGAGCGCAACCACCGCGTCGGCCCGCCGCTGCACGTCGCGCAGCAGCACCTCGTGCTCGCCGGCCAGAGTGTGCTCGCGAACGGACGAGATCGCCTGCCGTCTCGCCGACATTGTTTCCGTCATCGCCCGAACCCCCTCGGTCCTGCCAAGGAGTTTATACGAGTTAGTTCGGTTAAACTAGGGCTCTGTCGGAAGTGTGGTCACCACAGCGTCACTCTTGATCGGTCGGGAAGCAGGGTCACAGCTCCGCCAGGACCTCGCTGGCCGCGCGCTCGCCGCTGCGCACCGCGCCGTCCATGTAGCCCTGCCAGAAGTCGGACGTCTCGGTGCCGGCCCAGTGGATCCGTCCGACCGGATCGCGCAGCGCGCGCCCGAAGGACGTCAGCGTGCCCGGCCCGAAGATCGGTGTCGGCCCGCCGCGACTCCACTGCTCCGTCGGCCACGACATGTCGAAGTAGTCGATCGGGGACAGGAACCGGTTGTCCCCGAACAGCCGCGCGTACTGCGCGAGCACGCCGGCGCGCCGCTCGGCCGGCGGCTTCGGCCCCCACACGCGGTACTGGTCGCCGCCGACGAACCCCGCGAGCACGCCGATCGAACCCGAGGGCGGCGAGTTGTCGAACGAGTAGCCGACTGGTCCGCCGACGGTCAGGAACTGCCCGGTCAGCCCGGACGAGCGCCAGAACGGCGTCGAGTACACGGCCTCGACCTTCATCAACTCGCCCATCGCCGTCCGCTGCATGAGCTGGTCACGCTGGGCCGGCAACAACGGGTCGTAGTCGATTCGCCCGGCGAGCGGAGTCGGGACGGCGACGATCGCCTGCTGGGCGGTGACGGTCAGCCCGTCGGCGATCACCGAAACGCCATTGGACGTCTGGGCGATACGGCGCACCGGCGTGTTCAGTCGCACCCGGTCGCCGAGGGCGGCGGCGACGCGCTGCGCGATCAACTGCGAGCCACCGACGAATCGCGTCTGCTGCGCGCCGTCGCGCACGTTGATCAGCCGCTCGAACGTGCCGGGCGTCGTCTCGTTCCCGGCCGCGGCCACGTAGGCCAGGATGAACAGCATCGACAGGTCGCGCGGCTCGGCACCCACCAGCGCCTCCGTGAACGGTGCGAGCAGTCCGAGAATCCCCTTCGTGTTCACGGAGTTCCCGCGCACCCACGTCTCGAGCGTCTCGCCGTCGAGCGCCGCCGCATTCTTCGCCGTCCACGGCGCGGCAGGCGGCACGGACTTGGACAGCTGGTCGATCTGCTGGCTCAGCTTGATGATGTCCACCAGTAGTAGCGGGTCCAGGGGAGCGGTCCCGAGCGGGCCGGTGTCCGAGTAGCGCAGGTGGATCGGCCCGTTGCGATAGACGTTCTTGCCGGTGTCGTAGGCGTCGAACGTGCCGACGCCGACCGCGTTCGCGAGCGCCAGGATCCGGTCCTGCGTCGGGCCGATGAACTCCCCGCCCGCCTCGGCCACGTTGCCGCGGGTGATCGGGTGGTTGAGCACGCGCCCGCCGACGCGATCGCGCGCCTCCAGCAGCAGCACCGAGCGCCCCTCGGCGACCAGCCTGCGGGCTGCGGTGAGGCCGGCCAGCCCGGCGCCGATCACCGCTACGTCCGCGGACGACGTCGGGATGCCGGGATCGGCACCCGCGGCCCGAGCACCCAGGGTGCTGCTCGCCGCGGCCGCCGCACCGGTGGCCAGGGTCGCGGTCAGGAAAGTACGCCGGGACGCGGTACGGCCCACCGGATCACTCCGTTCGTCGAGGGACGGGTTCCGTCCGGTCCAACGACTAGAACCCGTTTCAGCTACGCCTGAGCGCCGCTGCGCAGCCGGCCAAGCAGCGTGGCTAGCTGGCGCAGCGCCTTCGGGTCCAGTCCGGCAAGCTCCGGCGGCGCGGTCTCCAGCACCCGGTGGGCGGTGCGTACGGCCTTACGCCCGGCCGGGGTGATGGCCACGATCTTGCGGCGCCGGTCGTCCGGATCGGTGGTCCGCTCGGCCAGCCCTTCGGACTCGAGCTGGTTGACGATGACGGTCGCGTACGGCCGGTCGACGCCGATCACGTCGGCGAGCTCGCCCTGCCCCAACGCTCCTTCGGCCAGCCGCATCAGCGTGTAGACCTTGCCGCGCCCGCTGCCCACCTTCGGGCCGAGTTGCTCGAGCAGCTGCTCCTTGGGCGAGTACCGCTCGACGAACTCGCGCATCAGTACCCAGACGTGATCAGGGCTGTCCGGAGCGGGCGAGTTCACGCTCTGCATTCTGCCCGTCCCACCGGACGCGCTGCACCGCGGCGCGCGCGAGTGCCTGACGGCTCGTGGCCAGGCCGCCCAGCGCGGTGACGCACACGCCACATCCGGCGACGATCAGCCACACCGGACGGCTCGCGGCGCTGAACTGTGCCGCCGATGCGCCGGCCAGGAACGGCCCGCTCACCGCGACGCCGAGCGACATGCCCACCTGTCGGCTGGCCGAGGTCAGCGCGGCAGCGACACCGGCTTGCGCGCGGGGCATCCCCGAGGTCGCGGTGTTGGTGATCGGCGGGTTGACCAGCCCGAAGCCGACTCCGATCAGGGCGTACGCGACGCTCAACAGCAGCCACGGCGTGTGTGCCGACAGTGAGATGAGCAGCGCGCCGCCGGCCGCGGTCGCGCATCCGGACAGGACGAGCGGCAGCCGGGCTCCGCGCGCGGCCACCAGCCGGCCCGCGAAGGGTGCGCACAGACCGGCGACGGCAGCCATCGGCAGGGTGCGCAGTCCAGCTTCGACCGGCGAGCAGCCCAGCACCAACTGCAGGTAGAGGGTGTTCACGAACAGGAAACAAGACAGTGCGCCGGCAGCGGCGACCGCGGTCACCGTCGCCGCGGAGAAGGGCACGGACCTGAAGAAGCGCACCTCGATCAGCGGCTCGGCCCGCCGCGACTCGGCGGCGAGCAGGGCGAGCAGCGCCACGGCTGCGAGGGCGAGCGTCCCGATCGTGACTGGGCTGCCCCAGCCGTGCCGGGGCGCCTCGATGATCGCGTACACGGCCGCGCCGAGCGTCAGGACGACAAGCACCTGACCCCGCGGGTCCAGCGCTCGTACGTGCGGTGCGCGCGATTCGGGGACGTACCGGCCGGTGAGCGCCAGCGCGATCAGTGCGATCGGCACGTTGATCCAGAAGATGCTGCGCCAGCCGCTCGCCGAGACCAGCAGGCCGCCGACGATCGGGCCGAGAGCCATGCTCAGGCCGGCAACGCCGCCCCACACTCCGATCGCCTTGGCACGCTCGGCCGGCTCGCGGAACTCGTTGACGACGATCGACATGGCGACCGGGTTCAGCATGGAACCGCCGACCGCCTGCACTACGCGGAACCCGATCAGCCAGCCGAGGCCCGGGGCCGCGCTGCACAGCAGGGAGCCGAGCACGAACAGGGTGAGACCGATCCGGAAGATGCGGCGACGCCCGAACCGGTCGCCCAGCGATCCGGCGGCGACGAACAGCGTCGCGAGCACGAGGCTGTAGGCGTCGACGGTCCACTGCAGGCCGCTGAGCGGTGCATGCAGGCGAGAGCCGATGTCCGGCAGCGCGATGTTGACGATGGTGGCGTCCATCGTGGCGAGCATCAGGGCGGTGCAGCAGACCGCGAGCAGTGCCCGCCTCTGGTGCACCGTCGCCAGGTTAGTTGTAGTCATACAATCATTGTGCAACTACAACTAATCAGGATGCAAGTCCGCCGCCCCTTACAGTGCCGAGTACACCGCGTCCACCAGTCGATACGCGCGCCGGTCCACGGCGCCCGGGCGGCTCAGGTTCGGGACGTACCCGATCGCGACGCGCGCCTCCAGATCGCCGAGGCCCAGCGCGCCGCTCGCACCGGGATGGCCGAACGCGGTCCGCGCCGACAGCGGCACGAACATGTTCTGGCACGGCAGCATGTAACCCAGCCCGAACGCGCTCTCAAACACCAGCGTCCGGTCCGGTCCGCGCACGCGCTCGCGCACCGCGTCCCGCACCGTCCCGCGTTGCAGGATCGCGCCGTCGGCGAGCCGCGCGTAGAAATCGGCGAGCGCGCGCGCCGTGCACACCAGGCCCGCAGCCGGCCAGCCCGCGGTCAGCAGCACCGGCTTGTTGAACGAGGCCGCCGGGTTAGTCGTGCTGCGATACATCGGGGAGTTCGGGTCGCGCTGCGCGGCCAGCACCGCCGCCACCGTCGGCTCGTCCGCAGCGCGCGGCACAGCGGGGTCCTCGGGCGCGGGCGAAGCTGCCGCCGCGATGTGCGCCAACCCGTCCAGCATCGAGGCCGGGACGCCCACCCACAGCTCGGCGCCGACCTCGCGGCGCACGAACTCGCCGACGCTCACCCCGCTGTGCCGACGGACGATCTCGCCGACCAGCCAACCGAACGTCAGCGCGTGGTAGCCGTGCTGCGTGCCGGGCGTCCACTCCGGTGCCTGCGCGGCAAGCTGTGCGGTCATCGCGTCGAAGTCCGCGGCCTCCTCGGCGCTGATAGGACGGTCGAACGCGGGCAGGCCGGCGGTGTGCGTCAGGAGCATCGTCGGCGTGATCGACTCCTTGCCGTGTGCGCCGAACTCTGGCCACCACTCGGCCACCGGCACGTCAAGGTCGACCGCACCGCGCTCTGCGAGCAGCAGCGCCGCCGTCGCGGTCACGGCCTTCGTCGCCGAGAACGTCACGCACGCCGTGTCGCGCTCCCACCGGCGTCCGCTCTTGCGGTCGGCGAGTCCGCCCCACAGGTCGACCACCGGGCGACCGTCGACGAACACCGCCACCGACGCGCCGAGATCGTCACCGTCGGCGAGGCTCGCCGCGAACACGTCGTGGACAGCCGCGAACGCGGGGTCGCACGTTCCGCTGACTTCCGAGGGCACGCCGATCAGCCGAGTGCGTCCACGATCATCTGCAGCGCGGGCGGCGGCGCCTGCAGCAGCAGTGTCGTGATCACGGTCTGCTCCCACACCTGCAGTTCCTCGCGGATCTTCGCGGGGGGCCCGACCAGCGCGACGTCCTCGACCAGGGCGAGCGGGACGGCGGCGATCGCGTCCTTCTTGTTGCCGGCCAGGTACAGCTCCTGGATCTTCTCGACCTCGCCCGGATAGCCCATCCGGCTGAACACATCGGCGTGGAAGTTCACCGACTTCGCGCCCATGCCGCCGATGTACAGCGCGAGCGACGGACGGACCATGTCGGCGGCGGCCTCGACGTCGTCGGCCGGCACGACGGGGACGAACGCGGGAACCTCGAAGTCCTCGAGCGTGTGCCGCGCCCCCGGCCGCGCGAAGCCCTCCGCCAGCGCGTCCCGGTAGAACTGGTCGGTCTTCGGCGAGAAGAACATCGGCAGCCAGCCGTCGGCGATCTCGGCGGCGAGCGCGACGTTCTTGGGTCCCTCCGCGCCGAGCATGATCGGGATGTCACTGCGCAGCGGATGGACGGTCGACTTCAGCGGCTTGCCGAGCCCGGTGCCCCCCGGGTATGGCAGCGGGTAGAACTCGCCCTCGTGCGTGACCGGCACGTCCCGCGCCCAGATCGCGCGCAGCACCTCGATGTACTCACGGGTGCGGGCCAGCGGCTTCGGGTACGACTGGCCGTACCAGCCCTCGACCACCTGCGGTCCGGACGCGCCGATGCCCAGCACGAACCGTCCACCGGAGAGGTGATCGAGCGTCATCGCCGCCATGGCGGTCGCTGCGGGTGTGCGTGCCGAGATCTGCAGCAGGTTGGTGCCGAGCTTGACCTTGGACGTCGATGCGCCCCACCACGCGAGCGGGGTCAGGCAGTCGGAACCGTACGCCTCGGCCGTCCAAATCGAATCGAACCCGAGCGACTCGCACAGCGCGATCGCGTCCGTGACACCCGCGGGCGGGCCGGAGGACCAGTAACCGGTGTGGTAGCCGAGCTTCACGTGTGCCGCCTTCGCGCCGAATTGGGTGGACGCGCCGAGGATATCGGCGCTTCGTCACATACCGCATCGCGGTCCGGTGCGGATAACCTTGCAACACGCGGGATGCTCAGGGGGGAGCGTCCCGACGGCTCCGCAGAGGAGACCCATGTTGGGCAGCCGACCGCCGAGCGACTTCCCACCGGGGACGATCGCGTGGCTCGACATCACGATCGACAGCTCGCCGTCGTGGCCGTTCCATCCGCGCGTGGGCCCGCTCGGGCTGCGGATTGCTCCGCTGGACGTCTCGCGTGGCGCGTTCTACTTCAAGGGCGCGCGGCTGCGGGGCACGCGCTGCCTGTTCGGGGCGGTCTCGCTCAACGGCGCGAGTCTGACCCGTCCGGCCCGGCCGCCACACGCGGACACCGATCCGGCGCTGCACCTGATGATCCGGGGCGAGAGTTCCGGCTCGGTGTTCGACGGCACGAGCACGCTCACCCGCGCCGTATTGAAGGTGATCGGTCCGTCCGCGGAGATCGACGAGCAGTTCCACAGCAACTCGCACCTCTACACGCTCAACGTGCACCAGGCGACCGTCGGTATGGAGCCCGCGAGCATTGCGGAGATGGTCGGGCGCAACTACCCGCTCACGGACTTCCAGCTGTATCTGGTGCGGTCGCAGACGCAGATCCTGCGCGCGGACGCGGACGGGCTGTCCTCGGCCTCGGCGATGGTCGGCGTGGACCGTTTTCTCGGTTCGCTCGCCGGGCTGTTGCTGCGGACTGCGGTGGCGCCGAACGCGGGAGCCGATCCCGTGGCGACCGTGCGGGCCATGACCGAGACGATCATCTTCGAGCGCGCGACGGACCCGAAGTTGACGCCCACTGCGATCGCCGAGGAGTTGAACATCTCGCTGCGCCAGCTCTACCGCGCCTTCGACGACGCGGAGAGCCCCGCGGCGCTGATCCGCCGGCGGCGCCTGGAGCATGCGGCCGAGGTGCTCGCATCCCGCCGCACGATCGGCAACGTCGAATCGGTGGCGCAGGAGTGCGGGTTCGCGTCGGCCGAGTACTTCTCCCGGGCGTTCCGGCGCGAGTTCGGGCTGAGCCCCCGCGCGTACCGTTCCCGGTACCGCGACGCGCCGGTGAGCCCGTCCGGGGGAGTCCGTTAGCCTTGCGCGGTTTGATCTTCGTCAACGAAAGGGATGTCGTGCGTCGAACCCTGGCGGGTGCTGCGGTTCTGGTGGCCGCCGCCGGACTGGCGGGGTGCGCGTCGACCAGCAACGGCACCCCCGACCCGGCCGGTTCCGGAGTGCGGGCGGCCGCGTCCGACCCGGCCGGCAAGCCCACCGCGTCCGACCTCAAGCGTCAGCTGCTCACCCTGGCCGATCTGCCTGCGGGCTGGGAGGTGGACAACTCGGCCGATGGCGGCGACGACAACTCCGACGAGCCGTCGTGCATGAAGAGCCTGGATTCGCTGCCGGACCCGAAGCCCGAGGCTGACGTCGCATTCGTGCAGCCCGGCGGGTTCCCGTTGGTGGCCGAGACGGTGGGCTACGTCGGCGACCGAGGGGAGCACTACATGTCCCTTGCCAGCAAGACGTTCGACGGATGCACCAACGTCTCGCTCAAGGCGGACGGTGACACGATGCGTGGCAGGATCGCCGCTATTGCGTTCCCGAAGCTCGGCGACGACCTGCGCGCCTGGCGCATGTCGTTCACGGTGCAGGGCATCCCGTTCGACTTCGACGTCGTGCTGGCGCGCAAGGGCAGCGAACTGCTCATGGCCGGCTACGCGGACCTGGGGTCGCCGTCGGTGCGCGAGCTCGAGACGTTCACCCGCAAGGCGCTCGCGAAGATGCCGTAACAGCGCGGGCCGATAGCCTGGCGCGCAAGGGGCGGTAGCTCAGCCGGTTAGAGCAGGGGACTCATAATCCCTGGGTCGTGGGTTCGAGTCCCACCCGCCCCACTGACTTGATCAATCCTGGATTCGCCACGCGGACGTGTGGTGAATCCAGGATTCATCGCCGCGTATCTGGACCTCGACGGTTCTTGCGACGAAGCTCTGACCTGTGAGCGGGAGGCTGGGCGCGGGATTCGTCGGGCGCGACGATCACATGAAGGCCATGACCGAAACCGTCGCCGCCTCGCACGCGGTGATGGCGCCGTCGGACCTCAGGTTGGCCTCGGCCCGCGGGCGGTGGATCCTGCTCGCCACCGTGCTCGGGTCGGGTCTCGCCGGAATCGACGCCACCGTCGTCAACATCGCGCTGCCCGACATCGGTCGCGATCTCGACGTCGGCCTCTCGGCCCTGCAGTGGACGATCACCGGGTACACCCTGACCCTTGCCGCACTCATGCTCCTCGGTGGATCGCTCGGCGACCGGTGGGGACGGCGACGCGCCTTCGTGATCGGAGTCGGTTGGTTCGCCGGGGCGTCCATGCTGTGCGCGATCGCCCCGAGCGTGACCTGGCTCATCGCCGCCCGCGCACTGCAGGGCGTCGGCGGCGCGCTGCTGACGCCGGCGAGTCTGGCGATCTTGGAGTCGACGTTTCGGGATCGCGACCGTGGCAGGGCCATCGGGGCGTGGTCGGGCCTGTCCGGGACGGCGTCGGCGATAGCGCCGTTCGTGGGCGGTTGGCTGCTGTCGGCCGGCGGCTGGCGCTGGGTCTTCCTCATCAATCCACCGGTCGCGGTCGTCGTCATCGCGGTCGCGCTCCGTCACGTGCCCGAAACGCGCGCGAGCGACGTCCGAGGACACATCGACGTCGCCGGCGCGGTGCTGGGGGTGGTGGCTCTCGGCGGGCTCAGCGCCGGGTTGATCGCCGCGTCCGACCGCTCGACCGCTGATCCGCGCGTCTGGGTGCCGTTCGTGGGCGGAGTCGTTGCCATGGTGTGGTTCGTGGTGACCGAGCGGCGCCAGAGCGATCCGATAGTTCCGATGGCGATGTTCCGGATCCGCCAGTTCAGCGCCACCAACGCGGTGACCTTTCTGCTCTACGCAGCCAACAGTGGCGCGCTGCTGTTGCTGGTGATCGAGCAGCAGACGGTCTCCGGCGCGAGCCCGCTCAAGGCCGGCGCGGCCCTGCTGCCGATCACCGTCATCATGCTGTGCCTCGCTGCGCCGTTCGGGGCTTTGGCCGTCAGAACCGGCGCACGGCCTTCGTTGACGGTCGGCCCGCTGATCTCGGCGACGGGCTTGGCGATGATGACGACGCTGTCCGCGGGGTCTGGCTACGTGTGGTCCGTCCTGCCCGCTGTCGCCGTCTTCGGCCTCGGCCTTGCCGTGTTCGTAGCCCCGCTCACCGCAAGTGTGCTCGGCGCCGTTCACGCTGAGCACGCCGGCGTCGCTTCTGGTGTCAACAACGCCGTGGCCCGCGCCGCCGGCCTGATCGCCGTCGCGGCGCTCCCGGCCATTGTGGGCCTGAACGGGCACGCGTACAACGATCCGCACCGGTTCCTGCCGGCGTTCCGCGACGCCATGTGGATCTGTTGCGCCCTGCAGGTATGCGGTGCACTGCTGGCCGCCGTCACCGTGCAAGGGCGCGACAGGCGGGTGCGTGCAAGCTGTGGCGTGTCACTTGCCGGCCAACCGGTGGCTGCCGCCGCCGTGCCGGATGACGTAGCGCGGCCCGGCCAAGATCAATTCTAAATTCGCCGGGTCAGAACGCGCTGAATCCAGGGTTCAGGGAAGGCCCGCCCGCGGCGGCGCTGCACCCGGCACACTGCTCGCGGCCTGCGCCAGCTCCGTGACCGTCAGAGCGACGAACGCTGATCCCGGCTCAGCCCAGAGCACCAGCATCTACGGATGCCACGGACTCGTCCTCTTCGAAGGCTTGCAGGGCCCCCAACATGACTGATACCGAATCGGGTGTATCGCCCGACCGCCCGGGATGCGACCATCGACGTCGTGACACAGGTCCGGTCGGGGGCGCGCTACTGCTGCGCGTCCTGCGCGCGGGACGTGACCGGTCTTGCCTGGACGCAGCCCTGCCTGTGCGGCGAGACGTACCGCGCCCGCGTCGACATGGACGAGACGCTCTACCGGATGCCTGACCTGCCAGGGCTGCCGCGATTCGATCCGTTGAAGGACTGGCGGATCAAGTACCTCCAGCTGAGCTGGAACGTCTCGTGCCTGGAACGGCAGTACGCCTCGGCCGTCCACCTCGCACCGGACGCCGTGCGCGCGACCGTGGTCCTCGCGCTCGGGTGCTGCGTCGATCTAGCCGACTGGTTGACCGCCGGTCCGGAACCGCACACCGTCACCGCGCGTGACCTGGACCGGTTGCTGCATGCCGACCCGCTGCGCGTGGCCGCGGACTTCTGCGGGCGAAGCGGCAGCACCGGCAGCGTGCGGCTGGCCCCGGTCGCCTTCGCGCCGACCTCGCGGTTCTGGGTCGAGCACTCACTTCCGGGGACGAAACCGATGCGCTACGACGCGCTCGACCTCGTCCGCCGCTGCCGCGAGGCGTGGCGCCAGTACCTGGACGGCCACGCCGTGACGCTGCCGCGCTGGGAGCACGGAGTAGCCCGCTGAACCCAGGCGCTCGAACGGGGGTGCCCCGTTCGGGCTCGATGTCGGGTTTCGCCGTCGGCTGATCGGCCGGTCCTGCGCATCTTCGGGACTTTGGTCCTTTGTGGTTGCCGGAAGGCTCGCTGACCCTCGTACGCACGGCGGGCTCACGGGGGTTCCGCCGACTGACAGCGGGGGTCCGCGGGCCGCCGGGGGAGAGAATCGCTATGAGGTACACCGCTGGTCGACGCCGCACGCGGCTGACCATGATCTTCGCCGGCCTCTCGGTCGGCTCGCTCGTCGCCGCGTCCGCGGCGTACGCCGCATCGCTGGACACCACCGCCTCGCTGAGCACCTCGGCCAGCACGCCGAGCGTGGTGTCGGCCGGGGACAACACCTTCACGATCTACGTGACCGCGACCGGCACCGTCGCGTCCGGCCAGCCGGGCACGGCCACCGTGATCACCAAGTACACGATGGCCGCCGACGGGACGATCACCGCCTCGTCCGCGCCGGCAGACCAGCAGACGCTGAACTTCACGTCCAAGTACAACTACAGCCAGTGCGCCACGGCGACTCCCGCGAATGCCCAGGGCTGCCCGGGGAACCCGTTCGTGGTGACCGCCGACCTGGTCGTCGCCAGCGGGACGCCGGGCGGCACCAGCGCCACGCTCACCGTCGCCGAGACGGGCAGCACTGGACTGAGCGTGGACGGGTCGCCGGTCAACGGGTACGTCCAGGTCGCCGACAGCAACCACGCTCCGTCGATGCCGGGCGCCCCGACCCTCGACGCCGGTTCGACCACGCCGAACAACACCGGCGACTTCACGGTGGACTGGGCGGCTTCGACCGATCAGGACGCCGGCGACACCGTGACCTACACGCTGCAGAAGCGGGACGCCGACGATCCGGATTGGACGACGGTGGCGAGCGACCTGAGCGCGAACTCGTACCCGTTCACTGGCGAGCCCGAAGGTTCGTGGCGCTACCAGGTGCAGGCGGCCGACAACAACGGCGCGACCAGCGCGTTCGCCACCGATGCGACGCCGATCGTGGTCGTGGACGAGACCGCGCCGAACGCGCCGACGGCATCGACCACACCGGCCACCGCCGCGTACGTCGACGGCAGCGGCAACGACTGGTACGCCGACAGCGTCTCGGTGGACTTCGCCGCGAACGGGGACCCGGTTCTCGCCGACACCAGTGCCGGTAGCGGCGTCGCGTCCGTCAGCGCGGGCGGCACCTTCGACTCCGGCAACGTCAACGCGGACGGCTCGTTCTCCGTAACGGGCTACGCGACGGACAACGCAGGCAACCAGTCGGTCGGCACGACCGTGACCGGTTACGTCGACTGGCAGGCGCCGACCGTCCACGTCACCTGCCCGGCCACGACCGTGCTGCTGCACGCGACCACGTCCGCGTCCTGGACGGCCGCCGATCTCGGTTCCGGACTGGCGACGGCGGCGAGCGGTTCGGTTCCGCTGGACACGTCCGCGGTCGGCTCGCACACCGCGACCGTCCCGGCCGGGACCGCGACGGACAACGTCGGCCACACGAGTGACGCCGCAACCTGCACGTACAACGTGGGCTACGCCTTCGGCGGATTCCTCCAGCCGATCAACGACACTGCCCACTTCGTCGGGGTGACGACCAGCATCTTCAAGGCCGGCTCCACCGTGCCGGTGAAGTTCCAGCTGACCGACGCCAACGGGGTGCCGGTGCAGGCCATCGGTTCCGCGCCGAGCTGGCTGACGCCGATCAAGGGTGCCGCGTTGCCGAGCAGCGCGACCGTGGACGAGTCCACGTACAGCGCATCCGCGTCGTCCGGCTTGACCTACCGCTGGGACGCCACCAGCCAGCAGTACATCTTCAACTGGAACACCGCGAAGAACCAGTCCGGCAGCTACTGGCGGATCGGTGTGAGCCTGGACGACGGCAGCACCTACTACGTCAGCATCGGGCTCAAGTAACACGCAACGAGACGACTGCGGGGCCACCCATCGGGTGGCCCCGCAGCCGTTTCAGCTCCGAAAGCGGACGTGGCCGGTACTAGTTGTTGACGGCATCGGTGGCGTCGGCGGCGAGCGACTGCAGAAGCGTCAGCTTCTGCGACGAGGGGCTTCCGGGCTCTGCGTAGTACATCACCAGCGTCACGTTCTCGACGGGGAACTTGTCGCGGTGCAGGCGCAGCTCGCCGACCTCCGGGTGGTTCACCACCGCCGTGCCGCCAACCAGCCGGCGCACGTCATGGCGTGCCCAGAGCGTCCGGAACCGCGCGCTGGCGAGGGACAACTCCCCGACAAGCTCGACCACGCGCGCGTCCTCGACGTCCTCACCGATGGACCTGCGGAACGCGGCGACGAACCCCTCCGTGGCGGCCTCCCAGTCCGCCTGGAACGCGCGCTCCTCAGGGTCGAGCAGCAGCGAGCGCAACCGGTTCTCGCCTGGACGCAGCCGCGGCGACAGGGCGCGCGCCAACGGGTTCGAGGCGAGCACGTCGAACGTGCGGCCTTCGATGAATGCGGGGGTGCCGACCGCGGCGAGCAGATGATGCAGGCGTGCCGGTACGCGTTCGGTCCGACGCCGGGGACGCGACCGGTGGGCCGGTGCAGCGAGGTCGAGCAGGTACTGCTGCTCCACCTCGTCGAGACGGAGCACGCGGGCGAGCCCGGTCAGCACCTGCGGCGACGGATTCCGGTCGCGTCCCCGCTCCAGCCGCAGGTAGTAGTCGGCGCTGATCCCGGCGAGCATCGCGACCTCTTCTCGCCGCAGCCCGGGCACGCGGCGGTGGGCGCCGGCCGGAATACCCGCCTCCTCCGGGGTGACCAGGTTTCGGCGGGCCCGCAGGTAGGCCCCCAACCGGCCTGTCCGGTCGTCTGCGTTCATCGCGGTTCACGCTAGCGCGCCGGCCGCCCGCGAGAGGGGCCCTGCCAGTCCCCGGATCGTCACGGTCTCCCCACCCGACCCGGCCGCGATGAACCCTCGACGTGGCAACGACACCAGTGGAAGGAGCCCTCATGAAGATCAGTAACCACACCGTTCTCGTCGTCGGCGGCACGTCCGGCATAGGCGCGGGGCTCGCGCGCCGCTTCGCCGACGCCGGCAGCACCGTCATCGTCGGCGGACGAAACCCCGACCCCGGCGCCGGGCTCGAAAGCGTGCGCATCGACGTCACCGATCCGGCATCCGTGTTCCGCGCTCGCGACGAGGTGCTCGCGGCTCACCCGGACCTCGACGTCGTCGTCATCATGTCCGGCGTCATGCTCACCGAGGATCTGCGCGACCCGGCACACATCGCCGCGGCGGAGACGACGATCGCCACCAACCTGCTCGGCACGATCCGGGTCCTCGACGCGTTCACCCCGCACCTCATCGCCCAAGGCTCGGCGACGATCCTGACCGTCAGCTCCGGCATCGCCTTCCTGCCGTTCCCGCTCATGCCCAGCTACGGCGCGTCGAAGGCCGGAGTGCACGCGTACACCGAAGCGTTGCGCGCGCAGCTGGCCGGGACCGGAGTCGAGGTAGCCGAGCTGGTGCCGCCCGCCATCGCCACCGCGGGCCAGGAGAAGCTCAACCCGGCGGCGCTGCCGCTGGCCGGCTACCTCGACGAGGTCATGGAGCTGCTGGCCGCAGACCCGACGCCGAACGAGATCCTCGTCGACGCCGTGCGCATGCACCGCTGGGCCGAGCGCGACGGCACCTACGCCGAGCTCGTCGCCCGGCGCAGCCAGGCGCTGAGCTCGCTGCCTGGACGCTGACGCCGCGCCGAGCGCGACGGAGCCGGCCGGGCCTCACACCATCGCGGCGAGAAACGCATCGACCTCGGTTCGCATCGGCGGATCGGCGCCCGCGCGGCCGCAGGTGAGTGCGGATACGGCGACGGCGGTGCGCAGCGCGGCGCCGATCCGCTGGTCCCGGTTCTGAACCGCCTGGACCAGCTCGGCCGGCCGGGCCAGCCCCGCAGCAGCCAGGGCGGAAAGCAGCCCGCCGGCGAAGGAGTCGCCAGCACCGACCGTGTCGACGACGTCGATGGGCGCAGCCGCCTGGCGCGCCAATTCGCCGTGCGGGCCGTACGCCACCGCCCCGGCGGAGCCGAGCGTGACGACGACCAGGCTCGCGCCGCGTGCGCACCAGCCGGCCGCGACGTCGTCCACGGACCGGCCACCGTAGAGGGTCGCGACATCCTCGTCGCTTGCCTTCACGACGTGCGCCAGCCCGATGCAGTGCTCGATCGCCGCGCTCGTGCCGGCCCGGTCGGCCATCAGGCCCGGGCGCACGTTCGGGTCGTAGCTGATCAGCGTCGCACCGGAGGTTCTGGCCTTCGCCAGCGTCTGGTGCACCGTCGCTGCCGCAGGAGGCAGCCAGCTGGCGATGGAGCCGGCGTGCAGGATGCTGTCGCGCGGCAGCGTGGCCGGCGCAGCGAACGCAGGAGCCGCGGTTCCCTCGAGGTAGAAGCTGTACCGGGCCTGCCCTCGGCCGTCCAGGTTTGCAACCGCGACCGAGGTCGGCAGGGGCAGGGTCCGCCAGCTGTCCAGAAGGACGCCGGACTGGCGCAACTTGGCGGTGAGCAGTTCGCCGAAACCGTCCGAGCCGCACTGGGCAATCAGCTCGACCGGCTCGCCGAGTCGGCCGAGCGTGATCGCGACGTTGTACGGGCTGCCGCCGGCGTGCCCGGTGAAGCGTCCGTCGCTGCGCGCCTGGACGAGGTCGGCGAGCGCCTCGCCGATCACGGAGAACCTCATCGCCGTCAGACGTTCGCCAGCCGGCGGCTGTTCGAGGACAGCCATTCGTGCGCACGGGCATAGCGTCCGGCCGCCGACCGCCACACCTCGCCGAAGGCCGGGTGCCCGTGACGCGCCCCGCTCTCGATGATCGAGGAGATCCAGCCGTTGGCCTCGACCGCGGCATCGACCACGTCGCGCCGCAGCTGTTGCGACGCACCATAGGCGTCGAGCAACACCCGCAGCCGGGTGAGCACCTCTCCCTGTCGCGAGTCGCCGACGTCGCGCTCGTCGCACAACGGCACCCAGAAGCATGCCGCGACAGCCAGCTCCCAGGCAGCGCAGCTCGGGGCGGCCAGATCGAAGTCGATCAGCGCCACCGGCTTGTGGTCGCGGAAGATCACGTTCGCCGGGTGGGGGTCGTTGTGCGTCACCAATGGGCCGCGCCACCTGGCCGGTATGCGGCGATGCCAGTGAAAGCGCGTGCCGTCGAAGCCGGTCGAGTGCTGGTGCAGCGAGCTGAGCAGCGAGCCGACCCCTTGCAGTGCGGTCTCGGTGAGCGCCCACTGCGGCACCGGATTGTTGGCGGCCGTACCGGGGATATAGCTGAGCACCTCGACGTCGCCGCGCGTGCGCTCGACGCGGGGCGAGCCGTCGAAGCCGCTTGCCGCAAGGTGATTCAGCAGCGCGTGAACCGCCCGGCTGTGCTCGCCGAGCGGCCTGTGCACGCTGTTGCCAACCCTGATGATGCGCCCACGGTTCGCGGTGCCGCCGACGAGCGGGCCGTCGGTGTCGATCATGTGCCGGTCGCCCTTTCGTCGCCGCCGGAAGCTTGCCGTGCCGGAGCCAACGCGTCATCGCTGAGCTCGATGAGTCGCCGCGCCAACCCCGCGTGCGTCACCAGGCTGCCGACCAGTCCGCTGCGCAGTGCCGCTGCGGTGGCCTGTGCCTTGGCGTCGC
>DASTXN010000162.1:0-16279 GCA_035765515.1 Jatrophihabitantaceae bacterium
CCGGATAACTCGTGGCTGTCGCGGACTCGGACGGCGCGGTGATGACCGCGACGGAGTCCGCCGGACGCTGAGACAGCGCCTTCGTCACTCCTGCGATTGCAACACCGCTCGCTGCAAGCGCTCCGACCGCGACGCCGGATACCAGCAAGCTCCGACGACGTCGAGCCCGCCGCATGAGGGATGGCAACGCAGGAGGCGCTGGCGCGTTCTCGGCGAGCTGCGACAGCATGGCCGCCAACTCATCGTCATCCCTGAACATCGGGCCGTTCCTTCATAGCTCTTCGGTCGGTGCCAGCTGACGCTGCAATCGTTCTCGAGCGCGGTGGACAAGCGCCTTGACGTTTCCGACGCTGCAATGGAGAACGTCCGCCGTCTCCTGTTCGCTTAAGCCAACGTAGTGACGTAAGACCAAAGCCGCTCGCATCCTCGGGGGAAGCACGGCCAGAGCCCGGCGTAGTTGATCGCGCTCGTCCACGAGACCGACGAGTTCGTTGGCTTGGCTCTCGGCAGCAGTCAGGCGGCCAGCAGTTCTCTCCCACAGCCGCTGGCGCCGCGCGGACGAACTGATGCGGTTCACCATGCAGCGATATAGGTACGCCTGAACCAGGTCGGGGCGGTCCAGCGGTTTCAGGCGAGAGAACAGACTCACAAATGCGTCCTGCGCTAGGTCCTCGGCAGCATGGTGCGATCCTGTCAACAGATACGCGAGCCGCAACGTCGACTGCGCATGCGCGGTGAAGACCGCCGCCGCATCCTCGGTCGCTATCGTGTGCCTCCTGATCGTCCATATCTCTTATCACGCGCGGCACGATCCAAAAGTTGCCAGTCGACCGAAGATCCTGCCGAGCGGGTCGTTGATCACGACAGAGTCACGCGGCGTCGACACGCGAAAGGCGGCGCACACCTCGGCAGGCTCAAGCGCCCGAAGGCGCGCTGACCCGCGGAGACGCCCAGATGCGACCTCCTGCGTCAGGCGGCGACACGGAAGTGAAGCGACTTGGAATTGTTGCGCCTGCCGGCAACGGCCTGGGGGAGCTAGTTGCAGTTTCAGTTGCAGTTCTGCGGCCGCTGTCAGGACGTGCGCCCGCTGCCATAGATGTCCGTCTCTGTTCGTCGCGTGACGCTGACCTGCGCAATCGCTTGAACAAGCGGCTGGCCAGGACGACCTTGGACATCAACGGACGCGTGTCCGGAGCACTGCTAATGCGGTTTGGGTTTATCGCCCATCCGGGGTTCAAATCCCCGAGCCTCCGCCATGACCTGCGCTTTCGTTTCGCCGCGCGGGCGACCCTGGGCTAGATGATCTTTTGCGCTCACATTGCGCTCACACGCCCAGTGCTGATCGCGATGGTTTGGTCATGGTGACCGGCAGGCATCCGACCGCGGTACGACGGCGACGCGGTCACGCGCCGCGCAGCGTCGTCGATCCGGTAGAGGACGCGGAGGCAGGATGGCGAGCGGATCGACCTTCCGTGCTTCTCCGTCCGAGCGCAGTCTGGACAGGAATCGTCGGCAGCGTGTCGAAGTCCGGCAACATGCGACGACTCCCCCTCGTCGCCGCGGTTGCCTGCCTTGCCACGGTTGTGGTGCCTGCTGCCGCGGCGCCTTCGACTGCCCGCACGACCCAGCACAAGTACGACGTCACGATCACGCGGACCGAGTACGGCATCCCGCACATCGTGGCCAACGACTTCGCCTCGCTGGGCTACGGCTACGGCTATGCATTCGCGCAGGACAACATCTGCACGATGGCAGCGGACTACGTCACCGTCGAGGGCAAGCGCAGCCGCTGGTTCGGGCCGGACGGCCAGTACACGATGCAGGGCAACGGCGTGACCGTGTCCAACCTCGACTCGGACATCTTCTGGACGCAGGTCCGCCAGTCGCACATCGTGGATCAGCTGCTCGCCCGCCCGGTGCCGTTCGGCCCGAAGCCGCAGATCAAGACGGCGGTCCGCGGCTACGTCGACGGCTACAACCGCTGGCTGCACGACGTCGGCGGAGACAACGGCATCACCGACCCGGCCTGCCACGGCAAGGCGTGGGTGCACCCGATCACCACGCAGGACGCGTTCCTGCGCTTCTACCAGCTCGTCCTGCTCGCCGGCCAGGACGTCGTCATGCCCGGCATCGCGCAGGCGGCGCCGCCGAGCGCGTCCAACCCCGCACCCGTCGCCGCCCTCGACCCGCAGCGCGCCGCCAACCTGCTCGCCGTCGGTTGGCACCGGGCGATGGGTGAGATGGGCTCCAACGCGGTGGCCGTCGGCAGCAAGGGCACCAAGAACGGCCATGGGTTGCTGCTCGGCAACCCGCACTTCCCGTGGACCGACACCGAGCGCTTCTACCAGGCGCAGCTCACGATCCCGGGCGTGCTGAACGTCAGCGGCGCCTCGCTGTTCGGCGTGCCGATCATCCTCATCGGTCACACCGCCACGATGGCGTGGAGCCACACCGTCTCGACGGCATTCCGCTTCACGCCGTATCAGCTCACGCTCGTGCCCGGCGACCCCACGTCGTACCTGTTCGACGGGAAGCCCACGCCGATGCAGAAGCGCACCGTCACGGTGACTGTCCGGGACGCCGGCGGCAGCCTCAGCACCGTCACGCACACGTTGTGGTGGACGCGCTACGGCCCGGTCTTCAACTCGATCCTCGGCATCCCGCTGCCGTGGACGGCGACGACGGCATTCGCCATCCGCGATGCCAATGCGGACAACTTCCGTGTCTTCAACCACTTCTTCGACACCAACCAGGCCCGCTCGGCAAAGCAGGAGCTGCGCATCCTGAAGAAGTACGAAGGCATCCCGTGGGTCAACACGATCGTCGCCGACAAGGGCGGACATGCGCTCTACGCCGACATCGGCGCCATCCCCAATGTGCCGAACTCCCTCGCGCAGACGTGCAACACCGCGCTCGGCGCAGCGACGTTCAAGTTGCTCGGGCTGCCGGTGCTCGACGGGTCGACCTCGTCATGCGACTGGCTGACCGACAAGGACGCAGTGGAGCCCGGGCTGTTCGGGCCCTCGCACCTGCCGCACCTGTTCCGCGGCGACTACGTGACCAACAGCAACGACTCCTATTGGCTGGCCAACCCACGCCACCCGCTGGAGGGCTTCGCCCGCATCATCGGTGACGAGCGGACACCGCGGTCGCTGCGTACGCGGATCGGCCTCATCATGACCGCGCACAACGCGAAGAAAGGCTTCACCCGCAAGGTGATGCAACGCGAGGTGTTCAGCGACAAGCAGTACGCCGCGATGCTCACCCGCGACCAGCTCGTCCGGCTGTGCGAGCAGGACTCCGTGCCGGGCTACCTACCGACATCCGCCGGTGCACCGGTGGCGGTCGGCGACGCGTGCACCGTCTTGAAGAGGTGGGACCTGCACGAGAACGTCGACTCACGCGGCTCGCTGCTGTTCCGCCGGTTCTGGGACAACCTCGCCGGCTCTACCCAGGCCACGGCCTACGGCTACACCCACGTGGCTCCTTACTGGCAGACCGGCTTCGACGCCAACGACGCAGTGCACACTCCGAGCGGGCTCAACACCGCCGACCCCGAGGTCGTCACCGCGCTCGGTGATGCGATATCCGACCTGCGTAATGCGCACCTGCCGCTCGACGTGGCGCAGGGGAAGGTGCAGTTCATCGAGAAGAACGGCGTCCGCTACCCGATCCCGGGCGGCACCGGCGACCCCAACGGCGACTTCAACGCGATCTGGACATCATGGGTGCCGGGGAAGGGGCTCACCCAGCCGACCGGCGGGTCGTCCTACGTGCAGGTCGTCACCTGGAACGACGGGCCGTGCCCCAACGCCCGGACGATCCTGACCTACTCGGAGTCGACCGACCCGACCAACCCGCACTATGCCGACCAGACCGCGTTGTTCAGCCAGAAGCGCTGGGTGCGCGACCGGTTCTGCGCGGCGTCGATCGCCGAGGCGCCGGTGCATCAGGTGACGCACCTGCGCGGCTGATGGGAGAGGCACGGTGCGTGCCGCGGGACCAACCGGTCAGGCGACCCAGGTGCCGTCGATCCACTGCGGCTCGCCGGCGAGGCGCGGGGCCATGTGCGTGCGCCACCACTCGTCCTGCTCCGGATCGTCGGCGAGCGCCAGGTAGGCGTCCTTGCTCTCGAACACCGCGACGTTGACGATCGTCTTGCCGTCGTCCGCGATGAGGACGTGGGCGGACTGATAGCCCGGTACGCCGCGCTCCTTCTCCCACTTCTGCAGTTCGGCACGGATCTCGTCACCGGACACGCCGTCGGCGAGCTTCCCGATCATCGTCGTTCCGTACATCCCGGCACCCCCTGATCGAACAATGGCTGGGGGAAGCGTCGCCCTGCACGGCTTGCAGAACAAGTCGTCGAGCGACTCGGCGGCTTTGTCGTCAGACGTCCCACCAGAGGGTGACGACGTCCCGCGGCCAGTCAGTGGGGCCCAGCGCGGCGTCGACCTGTGGCTCGCTGCCGCGGGGGAGGCACAGCCGGCGGCGGTAGAGGTCGACGTACGCCGCGCGCTTCACGTGCCGCGGGGGTCGCGACCACCGCCGCTGCTCAACGCTCAGACCGAGCTCGGCGAGCACCGCGACGGCCAGGTCGGCAGTGGGGCCGGTGGGGCGGTCCAGTCCGTGGAAATGCTGCCACAACGGCCGCGAGGTCACCAGTGGGTGCTCGGCAGTCAATTCCACGACCACCCGCCGCTTCGCCTTCGCGGTGAGCGCGGTCACGAACGGCGGAACGTCCGCGACGTTGTAGAGCACGTGGTGGCACACGACGACGTCAGCCGCCTCGACGTCCGTGGCGGCGTCGGGCCAGGTGCCGGTGACGGGGACTGCGTCGACCCCGCGGTCACGCGCGGCCTCGGTGAAGCTCTCGAGCATGCCGGCCGCGTTGTCGACCCCGGTGATCCGGGCGGCGGGAGGGGCGAGCGCCAGACTCGCTGCACCTCCACCGCAGCCGATGTCCAGCACGCTGCCGCCGTCCGGGAGCGCCAGGAGCGCGACGTCGCGCGACGGGGTGTCCGGGGACTCCGGCCCGGCGCGGAACAGCTCCGGCGGGAAACCCCACGGTGGATCCTGCGCCAGAGCCTCGATCTCCGGCGGGATCGCCCACCCGGCGAGCTGGGCACGCCACTGCTGCAGGGCCGTCACCGGCTCATCCTCCCGTCTGGCGTGCCACCGGCGTACCACATTGAGCACCTATATAAGCACGTGATATAAATATCAGGTGCCGCCCCGTACTCGCAGCCTCAGCCCCCGCCGCCGGTCGAGATCACAGCCGGTGCGCGAGGCCGAGCTGGATGCCGCGGCGGTGGCCCTCGAGCGCACGATGAGCTGGCTCCGCCGCGCGGTTCGTCCGACCGAGTGGAGCGCCGTCGCCCTGTCGACGCTGGACGCGCTGGACCGGGAGGGACCGCTGCGGGTCACGGACTTGGTCGCTCGCGAGCGGATCACCCAGCCGGGCATGACTGGCTTGGTCGGTCGCCTCGCCGACGCGGGGCTGGTCGAGCGCAACGCCGACCCGTCCGACGGGCGCGTCACCCTGGTGGCGATCACCCCCGCGGGTCGCGACTACCTGCGCTCCATCCGCGAGCAGCGGGCCGCCCTCGTCGCAGCTCACCTGCGCGCGCTCACCCCGGAGGAGCAGCAGCTCCTCGTCAACGCCTGCCGTGCCTTGCAGGCGCTCTCCGCCCGGCCCCTCCACCCCGAAGAGGTGTAGTCCTTGTCCTCGCCTGCGCCGAGTCCATTCCGGCAGCCCAAGGCGGTGTTCGCCGTCGCCTTTGCCTGCGTCATCTCGTTCATGGGCATCGGCCTGGTCGACCCGATCCTTCCTGCGCTGGCCAGCCAGCTGAAGGCGAGTCCCAGCCAGGTCGAGCTGCTGTTCACGTCCTACCTCGTCATCACCGCCGTCGCGATGCTCGTCACCGGCTGGGTGTCGAGTCGCATCGGCGCGAAGCGCACGCTCATCACCGGGCTCGCGCTGATCGTCGTGTTCGCGGCCCTCGCCGGGTCGAGCGGCAGCATCGGTGGCATCGTCGGCTTCCGGGCCGGCTGGGGCCTGGGCAACGCGCTGTTCATCGCGACCTCGCTCGCGGTCATCGTGGGGTCGGCCAGTGGCGGGTTCGCCGGCGCGATCGTGCTCTACGAGACCGCGCTCGGCGTCGGCATCGCCTCCGGCCCGCTGCTCGGCGGCCTGCTCGGCAACGTGAGCTGGCGCGGGCCGTTCTTTGGCGTCGCGGTGCTGATGGCGATCGCCCTCATCGCCACAATCGTCCTGCTGCCCAGCACCCCCAAGCCCGCGCAGCGGTCGTCGATCCGGGAGCCGATTGCGGCGCTCCGCCACGGCGCGCTCGCTCGCACCAGCGTCACCGGCCTGCTCTACAACTGGGCGTTCTTCACCGTCCTCGGCTATGCGCCGTTCCTCATGCACCTGTCCGCGATCCAGCTCGGTGGGGTGTTCTTCGCGTGGGGTGTCCTGGTCGCACTGTTCGCGGTGTTCGGAGCACCGATGCTCAAAGCCCGGTTCGGCACGGCCCGCACCCTCTACGCCAACCTCGCCCTGGTCGCGGTGGTGCTCGCCGTCATCGGCATCTGGGCCAACCACCGCTGGGTCGTCATCGGCGCGGTCATCGCCTTCGGGTCGGTCGTGGGTGTCAACAACACCCTGGTGACGACGGCGGTGATGAGCGTTTCGCCGGTGCCGCGCAACGTCGCGTCGGCGTCGTACGGCTTCGTGCGTTTCATCGGCGGTGGGCTCGCGCCGTACGTCGCGGGGAAGCTGGTCGAGCACGTCAACGTGCACGTCCCGTTCCTGATCGGCGCAGTGGTGGCGCTGGCCGCGGCGGGGACGCTGGCGACGGTGCACGGCTCGCTGGAGGCCGCCGACCGCGCCGAGGGCGAGCCGGTGCTGCCGGATGCGCTGGACGCCGAGATCGAGCTCCCGGAGGGGGCGCGCGCCTGACCGCGCATCCCTCCGGGCTCCACCAGCTGTGTCTGGTCAGCGGTGCGAGGGCAGCTGCCGCGCGCACACCGCCGCCGAGGCGAGGACGACGGCGAGCAGCCCGACACTGACCTCGAAGGCGAACGCATAACCGCGGTGAACGGTGCCGAAGAACACCAGCCCGACCGCGGCCACGCCGACGGCGTTGCCGACCTGCTGGGTGGCTGACAGCAGCCCCGACACCGCACCGGCCTGCTGCGGCTGCGCCGCAGCCAGCACCGTCGCCGTGATCGGCGCGAGGCAGAGCCCCATGCCGGCGCCGGCCAGCAGCAGGCTCGGTGCGAGCAGCAGGACGGGCCCGGTGGTGCCGGTGCCCGCGACGACGCCGAGCGCCAGCAGGTGTCCGGCTGCGAGCGCCGCGGCTCCGGCGATGACGACGCGGCGGCCGAACCGTGCCGCCAGCGCGGCCGTCTTCAGCGACGTACCGAGATAGGCGGCGGCGAGAACCGAGAAGACCAGCCCGGCGCGCAGCGGGCTGAGGCCGCGGCCGAGCTGCAGGTAGAGGGCGAGCACGAGGAAGTACGACGCCTGCCCGCTCCAGAACAGCAGTTGCGTCAATGAGCCGGCGACGAAGCTGCGCGTCCGGAACAGGGCGAGGTCGACCAGGGGTGCGCCGCCGCGACGCGCGATCGACCGCTGCCGCCGCCCGAACGCCAGGAACAACAACGGCGCGGTGGCGAGGCAGGCGAAGGTCCACCAGGGCCAGCCGCTGTCCCGCCCGTCGACGAGCGGCAGGACCAGCGCGGTCATCGCCGCGGTGACGAGGACCAGCCCGGGCCCGTCGACGGCGGCGTTCGCGGCCGGGCGGGACTCGGGGATGCAGCGGCGAGTCAGGGCGATCGCGGCGATGCCGAGCGGCAGGTTGATGACGAAGACCAGCCGCCAGCCCAGGCCGGCCACGTCGGCGTGCAGCAACAGCCCGCCGATGAGCTGCCCGCCGGCCGCCGCGACGCCCATGACGGAGGCATACGTGCCGATCGCACGCGCGCGCGCCGGACCGTCGTACAGCACGCCGATCAGCGCCAGGACGCTCGGGCTGATGAGTGCGCCCCCGGCGCCCTGCGCGAGGCGTGCGCCGATCAGCGCACCGGCGCTCGGCGCGAGCGCGCACCCGGCGGAGGCGAGGGTGAAGAGCGTGAGGCCGGCGAGGAAGGTACGCCGGCGGCCGAAGCGGTCGCCGAGCCGCCCGGCGGCGAGCAGCAGGACCGCGAAGGTGAGGCCGTAGCCGGCGACGACCCACTCCAGAGCGGCGCTGCTCGCGCGCAGCTCGGCCTGCATCGACGGCAGCGCCACGTTGACGATGAAGAAGTCCAGGACGATGAGGCAGGTGCCGGTCAGCAGCACCGGCAGCGCGAGCCGGTGCGCCGCCGGCGCGTGCTGTACGGCCACGGCGGGTGTGGGCGTCGTGGGTGTGGGCGCGGTGGCTTCGCGTCGTCCCGCTGCCCGCGGCTGGGGTGCGGCAGTGACCGGGACGGGGCTGGTGAGTTCGCTCATGCAGCCGTTGTCGCGCCTCCCGTAACGGGAGGGTCAAGCGGTCATCGGCAGGTTCTTGACGACTTGACTCTCCCGTTGCGGGAGGGTTGACGGTGTGGCCATGCAGGTGAAGCTGACGATCGGCGACTTCTCCCGGATGACCTACCTCAGCGTCAAGGCGCTGCGGCACTACCACGACGTCGGCGTGCTCGAGCCGGCGGAGATCGACAGGGCCACCGGCTATCGCTTCTACGTCCCCAGCCAGGTCGGCGTCGCGCAGATGATCAGGCGGCTGCGGGATCTGGGCATGCCGCTGGACGAGGTGCGGACGATCCTGCAGGCGACGGATCCCGCCGAACGCGACCGTGCGCTGGTCGCGCACCTGGAGCGGATGGAGCGGCAGCTCGAGCAGACCCAACAGACGGTTGCGTCACTGCGGACGCTGTTGCAGCAGCCGGGGGCTGGGCTGCGGGTCGAGCGCCGGCACGTGCCGGCGACCCCCGCCGTTGCGGTGGTCGAAGAGGTGCCGGCGGCCGAGGCGGTCGCGTGGTGGATGGACGTCTTCGCGTTGCTGCACCGAGTGGTGCGGGAGTGCGGCCTGCAGCGAGCCGGCGCGGACGGGGCCTTGTGGCCGGGGGAGTTTTTCGAGGTCGAGCGGGGTGAGGTGACCGCCTTCGTGCCCGTCCGTGGTGCGGCCGCAGCCGCGTTGCCGCCCGGGCAGGTGGGCCTGATCGAGGTGCCTGCGGCGGATCTCGCGGTCACCGTGCACGACGGGCCGTTCAGCGACCTCGACCGGACCTACGGAGCGCTCGGCACCTATGTGCTGGAGCGAGCGGCGGAGGCGCCGGGGCCGATCCGCGAGTACTACCTCCCCACCGGCGATCCGGACGACCTGCTCGCCCACACCACGGAGGTGGGCTGGCCCGTGACGCCGGATCCGGCCGGTTGAGGGTCCGGTAGTCTTGACCGTCGGCGCGCCGCCAGCGGTGGGCCAAGCGCTCGTAGCTCAACGGATAGAGCATCTGACTACGGATCAGAAGGTTGGGGGTTCGAGTCCCTCCGAGCGCGCTCTTTTGGTTTGTCCAGGCCAGCGCTTGATCACGACGTGGACTCTCTCCGGGCCTGCGTGTTGCGCCGTGCTGTGTCCAGATTCATGGCCGGCCAGCTCGACAAGTTCCAGGCACCGCGTACCCGGTCACGGCTGTTGTCCCAGGCTGAGGTTGAGGCGGGAGCCGCCGGGCAGCCTCGATCCGTGACCACCTATACCGTCGGCTACTTCGTCGGGAGCCTGTCCCGCGAGTCGATCAACCGGATGCTCGCTCAGGCGCTGATCCGGTTGGCTCCAGAGAACTTGCAGTTCACGGAGATCCCGATCGGGGACCTGCCGCTCTACAACCGCGACCTGGACGCGAACTACCCGCCGCCGGCACGCGCGCTGAAGGCGTCGATCGAGTCTGTCGACGCCGTGCTGTTCGTGACGCCGGAGTACAACCGCGACATCCCCGGCGGCCTGAAGAACGCCATCGACTGGGCGAGCCGGCCGTGGGGGACCAACTCGTTCGCTCGCAAGCCGTCAGCGGTCATCGGCACGTCGCCAGGCAAGATCGGCACCGCGGTCGCGCAGCAGAACCTTCGCAGCATCCTGAGCTTCTGCAACTCGCCGCAGATGAACGCACCCGAGGCCTACATCCAGTTCCTTCCGGGGCTGATCAATGCCGACGGAGAGGTCACCGACGCGACGACCGCGCAGTTCCTGCGCGACTTCATGGAGGAGTTCGGCCGGTTCATCAACCGGGTGCTCACCGTGCTGCCGCGCGCGCAGTAGGGAGCTAACGCTTGATCACCGGTGCGTCTGGGTCGGAGTGCTCGACGACGACGGTCGCCTTCGCCTTGGGCTCCTGCTCGCGTAGGTAGATGCGGCAGGCCTGCAGGTAGCGAGACTCGTAGGCGGCTCGCGCTGCCTTCTCTCCGCCCAGGGCGGCGGCATCTCGCTTCACGCCACGGGCCAGCGCGGCTTCCTCGTCAGCGTCGAGGTAGACGACCTCGTCCCAGAGCTCGCGCAGACCGTCGCGCTGGATGAACGTCGCCGCGAACACCAAGACCGAGTCCTGCGCCGCTTTCGCTATCGCCTGCGTGACGATCGCGTCGGTAGCCAGGTCGTGGATCTTGACGGCAAAGACTCGGTTCCCGCCTGGACCCAGCGGCTGCAGGACACGCTCCGCGAGCGCGTCGAAGTCGTAGGCATCCTCGTAGTAGCCGCGCGCGGAATCTCGCCCTCGCTGGTAGCGGCGATCCCGAACGTGATGGAACCCGTCCGAGTCCAGCAGCACGACAGGGCGGTTGCCCCGCTCGAGAACCGCAACGAGATCACGGGCGAAGGTCGACTTGCCCACGCCACAGACTCCGTCGATGCCTACCCGCAGCGGGTGGCCGGGATCATTGCCGGCAAGGCGTTCTGCGATGTGCGCCAAGACCGCAGCCCGTTGCGGGCTCACCAGGCGCGCTGCCTTCGTCACGCCGGTCATCCTCGCCGGGGCACCGGGTCACCCAGCCAGCAGGTCAGGCGTTCCGTTGCGGCGCATTCGCAGTAGGCGGGGAGACGGCGGGTGAGATCGCTGCGGCCAGCGCCACGAGCGCGGTCACGGTGACCAGGGCGTGCAGCACGCTGAACCGGTCGCCGAGAAAGCCGACCGCCGGCGGTCCCGCCAGGAAGGCGCAATAGCCGATCGAGGCGATGACGCTGACCCGCCCGGCGGCGTACCGCGGCTCGTCGGCGCCGGCACTCATGCCGACCGGAAAGCCGAGCGAGGTCCCCAGGCCCCACAAGGCGGCGCCGGCGAACGCCGCCGGAGCCGAGGGCGCGAACACGAACAGCAACGATCCGCCCACCGCGACGCCGGCCAGCGCACGCACGACCGGCACCCGGCCGTGCCGATCGAGCGCCGCCGGGCCGAACCATCGGCCGACGGTCATCGCGGTGAGGAAGGTCGCGAAGGCCAACGTGCCGACGGCGGCGGACGTGTCGTAGCCGTCGATGGTCGCGACGCTGATCCAGTCGTTGCCGGTGCCTTCGGCGAACGCGAACGCGAGCACGAAGACGCCCACGATCAGCGTGCGCGGCTCCCGCCACGCACCGAACGCACCGCGCCGGCCGACCGTCTCTGGTTGTTCTCGAGGTACGCCGGCAGCGGCGCCGTCATCGAGGAATGCGCGGGTGGCGCCCACGACCGCCACGACCGTGACGATGGCCACCGCCACCAGGTGCCCGGTGACGTTCAGGTGGCCCGCGACCACGGCGGCGCCGCTCAGAGCACCGGCGACCGTGCCCAGGCTGTAACCCGCGTGGAACCGGGACATGATCGAGCGGCCGAGGTGACGCTCGACCAATGCGCCGTGCACGTTCATCGCCACATCCCAGCCGCCGTTGCCGAACCCGAGCAGGAACAGCCCGACCGCGACGGGTGCGACCCCGATGCGATAGCCGACAGCAGTGACCGCCAAGCCCACGCCCAGCAACCCGGCCATGACCGCGACCGTGCGTCTCGCGCCGAACCGGTGCACGACCGGTCCGGCCAGTGGAAGCGCCAGGAGTGAGCCGGCCGCGATGCTCAGCAGCAGCAGCCCGAGCCGGCCCGGCGACAGTCGCAGCTGGTCGCGGACCTGCGGAATCCGCGACGCCCAGCTTGCGAACGCGAACCCCGACCCGATGAAGGCCACGTACGTCGCGCGAACCCCGCGCCGAACCGCGTCGGCTGGCGCACTCAGCGCCGCGGGTGCCGCCGGGGAAGCCGGTCCGGTCGGCCCGCTCTCGACGCCGAGGCGCGGCCCGTCACCTCGCCGCAATGCTGCCGCGCACCGAATCGAGGATCAGCTGGAGGGCGTCGGTGAACACGCGATCGTTCGGCTCCCGAAGGGCGGCCTGCAAGGCCGGCGACGTGCCAGGGGGATCGGTCGGCGGATGCGCGAGCGTCAGCCCTTCGATCTCGGCCAAGGCGAAGCCGCGGGCATAGGCGGCCGCCAGCCGGTAGACGGCGACGGCGGTGGTCGCCGACAGCCCGGCCGTCTCGAGGCGGGCCAGTAGCGCCGTCACGGGACGCAAGGCCGGATCACTGCGCAGCGGTCGCAACCCGACCAGCTGGAAGGCCGCCGGGTGTCGGCGCGCCGTACGCCGGATGCCGATCGTGAACTCGCGCAGTGCGTCCTCCCACGGCTGGTCGGCCGGGGCGACAGGCAGGCCGGTGGTGACGAGCAGGTCGGCGAGGCCGTCCAGCAGGTCCGCCCGGTTGTGCACGTGGTGGTAGAGCGACATCGCTTCGACCTGCAGCTCCCGGCCCAGGTTGCGCATGGTCAGGGCCTGGCCGCCTTCGCGGTCGACGAGGTCGAGCGCGGCCGCCAAGATCCGGTCGCGGGTCAACGCCGGCCGCTGCACGGTCACTCCTCTGTCTATCGGGCGCCGATGAATGGCACCGAACCGGCTCCTACCCCGGTGTTGACCGCTCGCGCCGGCTGCCCTACCTTACGCCGTAAGGTGAGGGGGGAATCACCATTCAGCCAACCGTTGCGGCTCGCTCAGCAGCCCGTCCCGGTGCCGTCATCAGCCGCGGCGCGGCGCTCGGCGTGCCGTTGTACGCCGCGGCAGCAGCCGCCTGGTGGTCCACCGCCACCGCCAGCATGCCGGTCGGGTTGGCCGCGTTCCTGGTCGGCTGGCTGGTGATGATGACCGCGATGATGCTGCCGACGCTCGTGCCGGTGGTGTCCCTCTACCAGCGCGGCGCCCGCCGCGGCACGGTCGCGCCGATCCCGTTCTTCCTCGCCGGCTACTTCCTGGTGTGGACGGCGGCCGGGCTGCCGGCGTACGCCGCCTGGCGGCACATCCAACCGGCCGTGATGGACGGACAGGCATGGAGCGGACGGCTCGCCGGCGCGACGCTGCTGGCCGCCGGCATCTACCAGCTGACGCCCTGGAAGGACGCATGCCTGCGCGGCTGCCGCACCCCGATGACAGCGTTCACCGCCATCCGAGGCAGCCTCGCCCGCCCGACCGTCGCGGCGAAGGTCGGGGCTCGCAACGGCCTGTGGTGCCTGGGCTGTTGCTGGGCGCTGATGTCGGTGCTGGTCGCGGTCGGGGTCATGCAGCCGTGGTGGATGGCCGCGATCGCCGCCCTGATCTTCGCCGAGAAGGCGCTGCCGTTCGGGCCCGCGCTCAGCCGCCCGATTGCTTCGTTGCTCGCGGGCTTCGGTGCCGTGCTGGTCGTTCACCCGCAGCTGCTCACCACCTACGCCACGTGACGGAAGGGAACAGGCACATGACCGCCACCCAGACCCAGACGGAGACCCGGACGTCCTGGCACCTGACCGGCAAGGGCTACGAGTTCTGCAACTGCAACCCGGGCTGCTCTTGCAACTTCTCCGGGTTCCCCACCTCGGCCGACGGGTCGTGCAAGGCCGTCGTGGGCAACGTCATCGACTCCGGCCACTGCGGCGACGTCGACCTGTCCGGCGTCACTGCTGTCGCGATCATCGACTGGCCGAAAGCCATCCACGACGGCGGCGGCAAGGTGGTCTTCGTCGTCCCACCCGAGGTGAGCGAGGAGCAGGTCGGGGCGCTCGCGCAGATCTACACCGGAGCCCTCGGCGGCCAGCCCTGGGAGATCCTGGGCACGACCTACGAGGTGGCCGGGCTCGTGCGCACCCCGGTCCAGATCACGGCGGACGGCCTCGACGTGACGATGTCGATCGACGGTGTCGGCGAGGCGACCGGCCGCTACTTCGCCAACCCGGTCACCGGAGAACGCCACGAGGCGCAGATCGTGCTCCCGGACGGTTTCATCTGGCGCGAAGGTCAATGTGGCGTCGGCGACTTCTCCGCCTCCGCGGAAGGACTGAGCCTGAGCTTCACCAACAGCAACTGGATCCTCTACGACTTCGACTGGTCGAACTGACCACTCGGGCGGCGCCGCCTCCGCGGGTCAGCGTCGGCGGTGCCGATGGCCCGCGGGTAGTCCGGCGTGACTATCTCGACGGCGCTGATGGCCTATGCAGCAACGTCCACTTTGGGGACTGACGAAGCCGCACACATCAGGCACAGTCGTGACATGGCACTGCTCGAACGGACGACCCGCTGGCAAGCAGGACACGTCGACACCGCCGACGTCGTGCACGCGGTGCGTCCGACGATCAGCGGCTATCGAGCCTGGTGCGGCGCCGGTGACATCAGCCGGATCATGACCGAGCCGTTCACCCTCGACGCCGCGTCGTCCTGCCCACACTGCTCTGATCTCGTCCGCACACCGTTGCCGGTGCAGCGCCGCTCCGCCGACTGATCCCGACCCACCCCACCGCGCGCGGGCCAACCCGGGCGACCGGCCGGCGGGGAGGATCGGGGTGCCGCGCGTCGAAGACTGGGCGCGGTGTCCGTCCCGAGAGCGTCTGCGCTGCGTCCGCCGGCACGGGCTGCCGCCCTGCTCGGTGTCGCGTTGGCCTGCGCGGCCGTCGGCGCGGCCAGCGCCAGCGGGACGTCGTCACCGCCCGGGTGGAACGTCCGCGTCCTGCCGGTCGCGCAGGGACAACCGGCCTCGTTCTCCGAGCCCGGCATCGCGGCCGGCCCCCGCGGCGTGATGCTCGCCAACGCGTGTACGGCGAACAGCGGCGCCCCGTCCACGTTCTGGCGTTCTGCTGACTACGGCCGCACCTGGTCGCGCGGGTTCCCCATCGGCAGCAGTGCGATCGGCTGCGGTGACTCCGACGCGGCCATCGGCGCCGACGGCTACTCCTACTCGCTGACCCTGGGCACCGGGGTCAACGTCTATCGCTCCCGCGACAGCAAGCACTGGGACGGCCCGGCATCGTTTCCGCCACCGCACGGCATCGACCAGCCGGACCGGCCCTGGCTCGTGCTCGTGCCCGGCCGTCCCCGTGACGTACTGATGTTCAACAGCGAGGTCGGCGGCAACATCGTGGCGTGGCGCTCGCACGACCACGCCCGCACGTTCACCGGACCGACCCCGGTCACCGGCGGCCTCAACAGCGAAGCCGGCATCGCGCTCGGCAGCCGGCCACTCGTCGATCCCGCCCACCCGTCGCACCTGCGCCTGTTCTATGAGACCGCCGGCGCCGCCGCGCTCCCACAGACCGTGCCGGACCACGCTCCGTCCCAGTTCCCGCTCACCCAGCTGTGGGAGGCGAGCAGCACCGACGGTGGTCGCAGCTGGACCAACACGCTCGTCCTCGACGTCACAAAGGCTTTCGGCGCCGGCGTCGGCAGCCTCGGCCACCTGCTGCCCGCTCCCGCGGTCGACCGCGCCGGCAACTTCTATGTCGTCCTGTCCGTCCGGCTGGGATCCGCCACCGACACCCACCTGTTCCTCATCCACTCCCAGGGTCACGGGTGGAGCCGCCCGGCCCCGGTCGACGGTCCGGCCGGCACCGCCTCCAACGTCTTCCCCGCCGTCGCCGTCACCCGCCCCGGCCGGTTGTTCGTGTCCTGGTATGCCAGCCGCAGCCGCGATTTCAACGACCCGGCGGCACGCTGGGCGGAGTACGTCGCCGCCACCCGCGACGCGTTGTCCGCCCACCCGCACTTCCACGCCCTGCGGCTCAGCGGGTCCGCCCCGGTGCACGTCGGTGCGGTCGACAACATGGGCGCGATCGGCTTCGACCTCGGGCAGGACTGGGCGCTGCGCGACTTCCAGAGCGTCACCGTGGACCCCTGTGGCCACCCTCACGTCACCTGGGCATCGGACTACCGCGGCACCCGCGCCTACACCGCCACCACGACCCCGTTCTGCCGGCCGGATCGCTGACCTG
>DASTXN010000163.1:0-4244 GCA_035765515.1 Jatrophihabitantaceae bacterium
GTTCGACGGCGGCGATCCTGGTGACGTCCGCGGGGTAGTGCGGCATGTTGAGGCCGGTGCCGAAGCCGATCTCGACCACCTCGCCGGACAGCCCGGCGCAGACGCGCGCACGGATGTCGCGGCTGTCCGGGCGGTCCATCACCTTGTCCTGCAAGCGGGGCAGCACGCGGTCCCGATAGATACCCATCGCGCTTCTCCCGTCGTCGCGTTCCCACCGTAGCCGCGCCGCCGGGCTGCCCGCTTGCGGATGCGGGAGGAGCGGACCGCTGGCACGATCAAAAACATGAGGATTCGGGCACTGTCAACAGTAGCCGCGGCGGTGATCACGGCCGGTCTGCTCGTCGTCATCGGCCCGTCCGGTGCGGGTGCGGCCGGTACAGCCGAGGCGCAGGCCGGGTTCGCGCCGCCGGATCGGCCGGGCCCCGCGCTGTCGGTCCCGGCGGACGAGCTGAGCGCGGCGCTGCACTGCGAGGGCCCGTTCGGCGACAGCCCGCTCGAGCCTGTGCTGCTCAACCCGGCGACCGGCGTGACGCCGGACCAGAACTTCTCGTGGAACTACGAGCGCGCGTTCAATGCCCAGCACCGGCCATGGTGTGCGGTGACGATGCCGTTCCACACACTCGGTGACATCACGGTTGCGGGGGAGTACCTCGTCCACGCGATCCGCGCCGAGTTCGCCATGGCCGGTCGGCGCATCGCGGTGATGGGACACAGCCAGGGTGGCATGTCGATGCGCTGGGCGCTGCGCTTCTGGCCGGACACGCGCGCGATGGTCGACGACGTGATCGGCATGGCCGGGTCGAACCACGGGACGACGATGGTCGCGTCGCTGTGCCACCCGGGCCTGACGCGGTGCACGCCGGCGACCTGGCAGCAGGGCTCGGACTCGAACTTCATCAAGGCGCTGAACAGCTATGCCGAGACGTTCGCGGGCATCTCCTACACCGAGATCTTCACGCACACGGACGAGGTCGTGCAGCCGAACTCGACCGACGCGAACTCATCGTCCGCGCTGCACACCGGAGCCGGTGCGATCACCAACGTGTCCACGCAGGACATCTGCCCGCTCGACCTGGACGAACACCTGACCGTCGGCACGATCGACCCCGTCGCGTACGCACTCGCCATGGACGCTCTCGACCACGACGGCCCGGCGGACCCCGCGCGCATCGGCCGCGGGGTATGCCTGCAGCTCGTGCAGCCGGGCGTCAACCCGCTGACGCTGAACACGTACCTGCAGTTGCTCGGGGCGGTTCCCGGGCTCGCGGGCGTCGCCACGCCGGACTTCAACCTGGTCGGGGCGCCGGAAGTGGCGGCCGAGCCGCCGCTGCCGTGTTACGTCTACGCCGCCGGTTGCACGTCCTGAGCAACGCGGATGGGAGTTCTCCTGACGCGCGTCAACTTCCGGCAAGCGCCCGGTGTCGGACGCCGACGAAACCCGTGGACCCGGTGAGCGCTCGCAGACCGATCAGAGCAGTTCGGGCTGACGCCACGGCTCGTCGTGCACGTGCTGCGCGAGCCACGCCCAGACCGTCTCGTACCAGACCCGCGCGTTGCCCGGCTTGAGCACCCAGTGGCCCTCGTCGGGGAAGTAGAGGTAGCGCGAGTCGACGCCGAGCCGCTGCAGGTCCCACCACAGCCGCAGCGCCTCGCCGACCGGAACGCGGTAGTCCTTGTCGCCGTGGACGACGAGCACCGGCGTGACGATCTTGTCCGCGAAGTGGTGCGGCGACCACTGTGCGTACCGCTCCGGCCGCTCGGTCGGCAGACCCCACTCGCGCGCCCAGTACGCGGGCACGTCCGTGGTGCCGATGAACTGCTCCAGCGCCCACAGGCTCGCGTGCGTGACGATGCAGCGGAACCGGTCGGTGTGCCCGGCGACCCAGTTGGCCATGTAGCCGCCGTACGAGCCGCCCATCGCGGCCGTCTTCGTCTCGTCGATGTCCGGACGGGCCTCGGCGGTGTCGGTGATCGCCATCAGGTCGGTGAACGGGTTGCCACCCCACTGGCCCCAGCCGCGGGCGACCATGTTGGCGCCGTAGCCGGTCGAGAACGCCGGGTCGGGCAGCAGCACTGCGTAGCCGCGCGCCACCATCAGCCACGGGTTCCACCGCCATGACCACGAGTTCCACGAGCTCAGCGGGCCGCCGTGGATCCACAACAGCAGCGGCGCGCGCTCGTCGGCGGACGCGCCGGACGGCAACGCCAGCCAGGCGCTGATCGTCGTGCCGTCGTCCGCGGTGGTGCTGATCCGCTCGATGTGCCCGGGCAGCTCCGCCGTGCCGGGAGCGCGCAGCGGACGGGCGCCCTGGTCGGCTCGGGACGCGTCCAGGCGCACCGGCGCCGGCGGGCCGTCGACGTGGTCGCGCAGCGCGAACAGCGTTACTCCGTCGGGCGAAACCAGCAGGTTCGTGTAGTGGCCGGACTCGGTCACGCGGGTGATCTGCTCGGTCGCAAGATCCAGTCGGAACACCGGACGGTGGCCGTCCTCGTCTGCCAGGAAGAAGATCGCGTCGCCGGCTGCCGAGAACTGCGGCTCGTTCGGCCAGATGTCCGGGTCGGTCACGAGCTCGCGTCCGTCGCCGGTCCCGAGATCCACCAGCCAGAGCGAATACGCCGGCGGGTCGTCATAGGTCGTGTCACGCAGCCGGACGCACACCACCTGCCGGCCGTCGGGCGAGATCGCGGGCTGCTCGAAGAACACGTCCGGATCGTCGGCCAGCACGCGGCGCTCGCGGGTGGTCACGTCGATCGCGACCAGCTGCGGACGCGGGTAGCCCGGTTCGTCGGCCACGTTCCAGCTGGTCACCACGGTAGAGCCGTCCGGCGTGACCGCGAACGACGTCTCGTCCAATGCGCGGCCGGGCGCGGGGGTCAGGTCGACCGGCTCGGCGCCGTCCTCGGACGCGTCCAGCGACGGAAGCAGCTGCAGGTGCACCTCGCCCGGCCCGAGGTCGTGGTCCCAGTAGCGGATCGGGGACGCGGTGTGCAGCGTGGCCGCGACCTTGAGGTCCTTGCGGGCCTTGCGCCGCTGCTCGTCGTCCGCGGCTTCGGCACTGCTGGACAGCTGCTCGGTGACGATCACCGCGCGCTCCGAGTCCCGCCCGAAGCGAACCGCCGACACGCCACCGGGCCGGGTCAGTACCCGCTCGGCCTCGCCGCCGGCGGCCGGCAGCCGCCAGAGGGCGGGCGGATCGTCGTCCGCGCCCTCGCGCTTGGAAACGAACAGCAGGTCACCCGTGGGCGCGAACCGGGCACCGGACTCGCCCTGCTTGGACCGGGTCAGCCGCCGCGCCTCGTCCTGGCCGGACGGGTCCAGCTCCCACAGCGCGCTGACGAACTTGTCGCCGTCCGCGTTCAGCTGGGCGATCGTGGCCACCAGGCGCGCCCCGTCCGGGGAGAGGGTCAGCTCGGTGACGCGGGCCAGGGACAGGTACGAGTCGAAGTCGTCGAAGTCGCTCACCGTGCCACCGTATCCGGGTCCGCTGAACTGCCCACGCGAGTGGCGCGTTACCCCTTCCAGTGGCGCGGAATTTCGCGCCACTGGGACCGCTAACGCGCCACTCGGCGGATGTTGACGGGCCCTGAACGCGCCCGGGTTAGGGTGCACCCATGGCCGCCGCGGACACCCAGTACGAGGACCTGCTGCGTCTGGTCCTGGCCACCGGCACGCACAAGGACGACCGCACCGGCACCGGCACCCGCAGCGTCTTCGGCCACCAGCTGCGCTACGACCTGGCCGCCGGTTTCCCGCTGATCACCACCAAGCGCGTGCACTTCCGGTCGGTCGCGTACGAGCTGCTCTGGTTCCTGCGCGGCGACTCGAACGTGCGCTGGCTGCAGGAGCACGGCGTCACGATCTGGGACGAGTGGGCGGATGCGGACGGCGAGCTCGGCCCCGTCTACGGCGTGCAGTGGCGCAGCTGGCCCACCCCGGACGGCCGGCACATCGACCAGATCACGAACCTGCTCGAGCAGCTGCGCAGCAACCCCGACTCGCGCCGCCTGATCGTCAGCGCGTGGAACGTCGGCGAGCTGGCCAACATGGCGTTGCCGCCGTGCCACGCGTTCTTCCAGTTCTACGTCGCGGACGGGCGGCTGTCCTGCCAGCTCTACCAGCGCAGCGCCGACCTGTTCCTCGGTGTGCCGTTCAACCTGGCCAGCTACGCGCTGCTCACGCACATGGTCGCGCAGCAGGTCGGCCTGGAGCCCGGCGAGTTCATCTGGACCGGCGGCGACTGCCA
>DASTXN010000164.1:0-7200 GCA_035765515.1 Jatrophihabitantaceae bacterium
GGTTTCCATGCCTGGCAGCTTGGTGCTTTCCCGCGCCGGCCTCAACCTTGCGAGGCCGTGTCGGGTGAACTTGTCGCCGGCAGCACCGGCAGCGGGGCGGTGACGAGCGGCTGGGAGTGCAGCCGGATCGCGATCATCACGCGCCCGAGCCCGTACCGTGCCCACGCGCACACCGTGAGCACCGCTACCGCGACGATGCAGTCCAGCCACCAGTGGTTTCCCGTGGCGAGCACGACGAAGACGGTGATCGGCGCGTGCAGTGCCACCAGCCAGCGCCAGTGCGAACTGCTCAGCCGCACGACGTACCAGCTGACGAACACCGCCCATGCCACGTGCACCGACGGCATCGCGGACAGCTCGTCCGCGCCGAACCCGAGGCTGTAGACCGACTGGCCGTACTGCGCCGCCGTGTCCACGAAGCCGTCCAGTCGCGGCGGCGCGACGGGCACGAGTTGGATGAGCAGGCACACCAGCGTGGTCAGCGCCAGCGTGGTGCGCACCGCCGAGTAGCGGTGCCGATAGCGGACGAACAGCCAGATCAGGAACGCGAACAGCGCCGCGAAGTGCATGCTTGCGTAGTAGACGTTCGCCAACTGGGTGACGACCGAGTTGTGCAGAATGAGTCTCTGCACGCTGTGCTCGGACGGCAGGTGCATCGCATGCTCGACGCGCACGATCCACGCCGATCGGTCCAGCGCCCCCGACGTGTCCGTGACCGAGAGCGTGCCGGCCAGCTGCCAGACCGAATAGAGCCCGGCGATGATGCACATCTCGCGTGCCCACGGCACGACCGAGCGCGCTGCCGGTGCGACCGAAACACCGAAGGCGCCCCAACTCAGTGCAAGGGCGCCGGTGAGGACGGCGCCCTGTTGCCAGCTGAGCGAGACATCGTGCACAAGACCAACTATGCCCTCCGGGGGTACGCCCCCGGAAATGCATAACGCGGTGTCGGTGTTGCGCAATACGATCACGCGCAGTACGCGACGCGGGCGCGCGCGGGTAGTCCGAACGGAAGGGGCCACTGTGTCGCGGCGTAGCTGGGTGCTGTTCGCGGCGATGTGCCTGATCTGGGGCATCCCGTACCTGTTGATCCGCGTCGCCGTCCGCGACGTCACGCCGGGCACTTTGGTGTTCCTCCGCACCGGAATCGGCGGTCTCGTGCTGCTACCGATCGCCTTCTCGCGCTATGGCGGCGCCCCCGCCAACGTGGGCGTAGCCGGCGGGGGAGGTTTCGGGCCGGTGCTGCGCCGCTGGCGCCCGCTGCTCGCGTTCACGGTCATCGAGATCGCCGGGCCCTGGCTGCTGCTGTCTGACGCGGAGCGGCGGATGACCAGTTCGCTGTCCGGCCTGCTGGTGGCAGCCGTCCCGCTGGTCGGTGTGCTGGTGGCGCGCATCGCCGGGTCGAGCGAGCGAGTCGGCCCGGCACGATGGCTCGGCCTCGCCCTGGGTGTCGCCGGTGTCGCGATGCTGGTCGGTCTCGACCTCGGGCACCTGCAGCTGGGCTCGCTGCTCGAGGTCGCGTTCGTCGTCGTCGGTTACGCGGTCGCGCCGGTGATCATGGCCAACTACCTGGCCGATCTGCCGAGCATCCCGACGGTGTCCGCGTCACTGTTGCTGACCGCGCTCGGCTACCTGCCGTACGCGGTGTTCAACATGCCGAGCGGACTGAACGCGAAGGAGCTCAGCTCCATCGTCGTGCTCGGACTGGTCTGCACGGCGCTCGCGTTCGTGCTGTTCTTCGCGCTGATCGCGCAGATCGGTCCGGCCCGAGCCACCGTGATCACGTACGTGAACCCCGCGGTGGCCGTGCTGCTGGGCGTGCTGATGTTGGGCGAGAGCTTCACCCTCGGCATGGCGATCGGCTTCCCGCTGATCCTGGTCGGATCCGTGCTCGCAGCCCGCCATGAGCGCCCCGCCGAGGTACCGGCCGAGCTCGCCGACGCGATCGATCAGTCGATGCGGACGGTGCCGGACGAGGTCTCGAACTCGGCGGCCAGCAGTCCGGTGCCGTCCTCGAGCGAGTCGGACCAGTCGAGCTCGATGCCGTCGAGCAGGTGCTGAGGCGACAGGCCCAGGTACTCCTCGACCGTCCACGCATCGCCGACGATCTCCAGCTTGCGCAAGGCGATGTCGGATCCGCCTGCGCTGGGATGGTGCGCCTCGTCGCTGTCCCACTTGACGAAGAACGGCAGCTGCGGGCGGGCCGCCGAGTCCTTGACGCCGATCTGCTTCCAGCGCAGGTCGAATCCGTCCGGACGGCGCCGGTGACCGTCCGCGGCGTCGCGCCCGAGCCGCGCCTCGATCGGCGTGATGTCCTCGACGCCGATGACCCAGCCGAGCCAGCCGCCGCCGGCCTCGGTGCGGGCACGGACGGCCATGCCGAACGGTGCGGTGTCCGCGGCCGGGTGATCGAGCGCCTCGACCACCTCGATGTAGCAGCCGCCGGAAAGCGGCAGCACGAAGTTGCGGGTGCCGAAGGACGGATGGAGCCCGCCGTCGGTGAACCCCGCGCCCAGGTGCGCACCGAGGCGCTGCACGCAGGCGGCCAAACCCTCCGGCCCGGCGGCGTAACTGAGGTGGTCCAGACGCATGGCCCAATGGTGACGCACGTTATGAACACGGCGTTCGCGGGGGGCGGTGCGCAAACCGGCGACGGCGAGTGCTACAAGGCTCAGCCGGTGAACAGGACGACGGACGCGTCGCCGCTGCACTCACCGCGCTCGCCCGTCGCGTCCGTCCAGGCAGCGACCACGTCCTGTGCGGACTTCGGCGCGGCTCCTGATGCGGCACGTTCGAACAACGCCGCAGCCAGCCGGCCCTTGGCGAACTTGCTGTTGTAGCTGACGACGCCGTGCCCGCCCCTCGGCAGCGGCGACAGCACGCGCACCATGATCATGCGCCGCGCGAGGTCGCCGTGCGGTCGCCACATCGCTGCATAGTCGCTCGAGCGCAGGTCGACGATCGGCCCGCGTCCGAGCATCGCGGGCAGGTGTACGTCCAGCACCGGCCGCCAGAACGTGCCGACCACGCCGACGCCGGGCAGCGTCGCCTTCGCCGGCACGCGGTATGCCGGAACCGGCTCGTCACCGCGCAGCACGCCCCAGAGCCCGGAGAAGATCAGCGTGTTCCGCGCGGCGACGCGCTGCAGGGCGGGGTCGAATGCGGCGACGTCCATGCCGGCGTAGACGACGCCGGTGTATCGCCGCAGCGCGGGCGTCGTCGGTGCGTCGCGGACCGCGCGGTTCGCCGCCAGCGCGTCGGCCACGGCGGCAGGCGGCAGGTGCAGGGCGGCCGCAGCGGCGTGCGGAGGTCCGGCGAGCAGGTCGTCCAGCGCGGCGAGCAGCTCGGCGCGCGCGGTCGCGAGCGGGCCGTCGTCGGAGCGAGCACTCACCGATCGGCCGCGACCGCCCGTGGTCTTGGCCTCGCTCGGAGGGAGTAGGACGCGCACGGCGGGCGAGAGTACGCGAGCGGTCGCGTTACGGCCGCCGTCAGGTCCGGTCGGCGGCGAGGATGAGTTCGCGCAGCCGCGGCCACGTCCCGGCGAAGCCGTAGTGCAGTGGCAATGCCTCGACCTCGTCGATCGGCCACCAGCGGATGGCGATGCTCTCGGCGTTCACAGGGCGGGCGTCCATCTCGCCGAGTCCGTCGAGGGCGCGGGCGAGCACGGTCGTGTAGCTCCAGCCGCCGTGGTCGTCCACCCACTCGCGGTAGGGCTCGATCCGGTTCAGGTCGACGTCGGTCTCCTCGGCCGCCTCGCGCAGCGCCGCGGTCACCGCGCTCTCGTGGCTGTCGCGCGCGCCGCCGGGCACGGCCCAGGTGCCGCCTTCGTGCGTCCAGGCGGCCCGGTGCTGCAGCATCACCTGCCGCCCGTCGGTGATCAGGACGCCGGCGGCTCCGAAGCGGCCCCAGTGCCGGTGCCCCAGCGAGCACTGCGCCCAGCCGTTGCCGCTCAACGTCATCGCCCGTCCCTGCCCGCCGTCCGATGTGGGCGCCGACCCGCCAGGTCGCCTCTCGGCGGAAGGCCGCTCGAAGCGGCGAATGTGGGACCGGGGGCCATGGATCGGGCCGACGCCGGTGTCCACGGTACCGGGTGGTCGGCCGTGTCGCCGCTCGGCGCAGCTGCGCGGGACGGCTCGGTGCGGGACGTATCGTGGGAAACGTGACCCACGAGCGTGCCCACTGGCGGAACCGGCGGACCCGGTGACCCAGCCGGATCCGCGCCCGCGCCGACCCGCGCACTATGCGGACCTGACCGAACTCATCGATGCGGCCGGCGGCAGCACTCCGCAGTCGCGGGCCGAGGTCGCCTCGGCCACCGCGGCGATGCTGGTCCAGGCCGGACGCGAGCTGGGCGCCGACGACCGCTTCATCGACCTGGCCGACCGGGTCGGCCTGGAGACGCTCGCCGAGCTGTGGCGCGAGGCTGAGCCGGTCAGCCTGCCCGGGGCGCTGTGGGCGCTGTACCTGCTGCGCCAGTGGTGCCGCTCCAGTGCCGACGAGGTGGTTCGGCTCTGGCGTGCCGGCGAGCCGCTGGCGGCTGCCGACGCGGTCGTCGCGGGCGTGGCTCCGCTCGCGGACGTCGACTCGCTCGCGCAGGTGGCCGATGACGTGCTGACCGGCGCGTACCGCGGCGACTTCGCGGTCGCGCTGGAGCGGGCGGCAGCGCTGTTCCGGGTGCTCGCCGCCGGCCGGCGCGAACTCGCCGGCTCGCGCGCCGGTCTCGGCGCGGAGCCCTCGGGTGCGGACCCGGCGGAGGTCACGCTGGCCGAGCGCAACGAGCGGGCTGCCGCCGACCTGACCGCGTCGGCGCGGCGCTGGCGGGCCGGAACGCTGCATTAGTCGTCTTCGGTCACGCGGTCCTTCCCGCCGCGACCGGTGGCGGCTAGCACGCGGCGCTGACAGGTCGCGACCGCTGTCCACAGCGCGGCGTGTCGTCCACAGCAGCCGTCCGTACGGCCCACGGCCCCGGCGAACCCGGCAACCTCGGCACATGCGCAAGCCGACAATGCGAATCAGCGGACCGGCCGACCTGTTGCAGGCGGTGCCGTACCTACTCGGGTTCCACCCAGCCGACAGCCTCGTCCTCCTCGGCCTCGACGACCGGCGGCTCGTCGTGACTGCCCGGGTCGACCTTCCCGACCTGGCCGAGCCCCGCGTGCTGAGCCAGTTGATCGACGCGCTGGCGCATGGGGGAGCGCGCGAACTGCTCGCGGTCGTCTACGGCGAGGGCGGGCCGGTGCCCGACATCTCCGGTGGCCGAGGCGGGGCCAGCTGGCAGCTGCCCTGGGCGGGCCTGGTCCCCGCGCTGGACGAGGAGTGCGAGCAGAACGGCTGCGAGCTCGGCGACGCGCTGTACGTCGCCGGCGGGCGCTGGTGGTCCTACCTCTGCGACGGCGACGGGTGCTGCCCACGGTCGGGCACACCGCTGCCACGGGCGCCGTCGCAGTTCGTCGCCGAGGCGACGTTTGCGGGCATGGTTGCGCTGCCGGACCGCGCGTCGCTCGAGGCGATGCTGGACCCGGTGGCGCCCGACCGCCTGGCCGCCATGGCCGACCTGGTGGCGGCGGAGGATCGCCGCGGAGTCGCCGAGACCGTGGCCGGGCGGGGCGAGCGCGCTATCCGCTCGGCGAAGCGGGCGATCTTCGCCGCCGCGCGTCGGGCGGACGCCGCCGCCGAAGGCGAGACCGAATGGGTGCTCAGCGACGCGGACGTCGCGCGGTTCGGATCCGCGTTGACCCAGAGCGCGGTGCGCGACCCGGTCTGGATCGCGGTCGACGCCGGGCGCCTGGACGGCCGGCCGCTGTGGCGCGAGCTCGCCCGCCGGCTGCCCGGCCGGCACGCGGCGGCGCCACTGTTCCTCTTCGGGTGGGGCAGCTGGCGTGCGGGCAACGGCGCCCTCGCCGGGATCGCGGCCGACCGGGCCGTTGAGCGCGATCCGGGCTACGGCGCGGCAGATCTGCTGCGTGCGGCACTGACCTACGGGCTGAGCCCGAACCAGGTGCCGAAGCTGGGCTCCCGCCGGAACCGGGTCGCGTGACCCCGCTGGTCAGTCGCTCACAGCGACACGGCGTGCGGGCGCACCGGGGTCGGCAGGTCGCTGGCCCCGGTGAGCAGGTCGTCGACGGCGGCCGCGCAGGCCCGTCCCTCCGCGATCGCCCACACCACCAGCGAGGCCCCGCGCGAGGCGTCGCCGCATGCGTAGATCCCGTCGGCGCTCGTGCGCCAGCCGTCGTCGACCACGGCCGTCCCCTTCGCGGGGTCCCGCTGGACGCCGAGCGCGTCGAGCAGCTCCGGCACGTCCGTGCCGACGAAGCCGGCCGCCACCAGCACGAGATCCGCGGGCAGCTCGGTGCGCGAGCCGGCCACCGGCCGGAACACGCGCTGGCCGTCCACCCGGACGATCTCCACCTCCTCGACGACGACAGTGCGTACTGCGCCGTTCTCGTCGCCGAGAAACTCGACCGCCTCGCGCGACCACGCCTCGTGCACGCCCTCGTCGTGTGCGGGCGAGACCCCCCGGCTGCTCGGCGCCGACGGCCAGACCGGGTTGACCAGCCCGACCCGCGGCTCCGGCCGGGGGTTGTGGTCCAGCACGGTCACCGAGAGCGCGCCCTGGCGGTTGGCCGTGCCCAAGCAGTCGGCCGCGGTGTCGCCGCCGCCGATGATCACCACGTGCTTGCCCGCGGCGTCGATCTCGGGGGTCTCGATGTCACCGGCGAACACCCGGTTGCCCAGCGGCAGGTAGCTCATCGCCTGATGGACGCCGGCCAGCTCGCGTCCCGGCGTGCTCAGTTCGCGCGACGCGAGCGCGCCGACTGCCAGGATCACCGCGTCGAACTCGGTTCGCAGCCGCTCGGCGTCGGCGGGTCCGATCGGAGTGCTCGGCCGGAAGATCGTCCCCTCGGCGTGCATCTGTTCCAGCCGCCGGTCGATCACGTCCTTGGGCATCTTGAAGTCCGGGATGCCATAACGCAGCAGCCCGCCGATGCGGTCGTCCCGCTCGAATACCGTGACGTCGTGACCCGCGCGGGTGAGTTGCTGGGCGGCAGCGAGCCCTGCCGGCCCGGATCCGATGACCGCGACCGACCTGCCGGTGCGATCGACGGCCAGCTGGGGAGTTACCGTCCCGTCGGAGAAGGCCTGTTCCACGATGGTCAGCTCGACCTGCTTGATCGTCACGGGATCGGTGTTGAGCGCCAG
>DASTXN010000165.1:0-6570 GCA_035765515.1 Jatrophihabitantaceae bacterium
GACGTGCGGCGGCAGCAGCGTCACGCCCGATATCACCGCAGCATGCCCGTGCCGGTCGAGTTCGTAGCTGACCCGTCCGTCGTCGACGAGCAACAGCGTCCAGGTGTCGTGCGTGTGTGCGGGATACGCGTGGTCGCGCCACGCCGCGTGCAGCACCTCGGCGACCCCGTCCACCCGAGGCCGCCAGGCACGCACGATGTCGTCACCGGCCACATCCGAAGTCTGGCACGCCGGACGCTCGGCCGGCCCGGATATCGATCACTCCCCCGGCGACCAGTGTGGAGCCTGAGGCCTAGAACGCGCCGACGCCGTTGGGCGTGCCCAGCCCGGTGGGACCGTCGTAGCCGACGCCCGCCTGGCACAGGTAGGTGTTGGGCGCGGTCCCGCCGCCACCTCCGCCGTGTCCGGGGTTGCCACCCTTGCCGTTTCGAGTCACTGCACCGGCAGCCGCCGCGCCGATATCTGCCGCCGTCGTCGTGGTGCCCGGGCACGAACCGTTGCTGCCGCTGGTGACGTCGAACAGAGAGCTGGCGTTGGTGTAGGCGTGCTCAGCACCCGTCGCGCCCGCCGGTTCGCCGCCGGCGAGGGCGTAGACGCTGGCGATGATCGGCGAGGCCACGCTGGTGCCGCCGAAGACGAGCCAGCCCGCGCTGCGCCGGCTCAAGCCGTACGTGTCGTAGGCGGCGACACCGGTGTTCGGATCGGCGACGGCGGAGACATCGGCAACCACGCGCTTGGCACACGCACCTGCCTCGGTCGGCGGAAGCGCGGCCGCCTGCCAGGCCGGCTGGTCGACGTAGGCCGAGCAGCCGCTGCCGGCACCGCTCCACGCGGTTTCGGACCAGCCCCGCGACGTCGACGACGCTTGGGTGAGGCTCGTGCCGCCAACCGCGGTGACCGTCGAGAACGAGGCCGGGCTCTCGACCCCGTAGCCGTTGTCACCGCTGCTGGCGGTGACGGCGACGCCCGGGTGGTCGTAGTCAGCGGCGATCGCCGAGTCGCCGCTGGATTCGTTGCCCCCGTAGGAGTTGCTCACCGCGACCACGCCGGGCCAGCCCGCGGCCGTGTCGACAGCCGTCGCCAGATCGCCAAAGTTCGCCGACTGGGCTTCGACGAGCAGCACGTTGCAGCGCGGGCAGATCGCCGAGACCATGTCCAGGTCAAGGGAGATCTCCTCGCCCCAGCTGGCGCTGCCCTTCGGCAACGAACTTGTCTGGCCGGTCTGGTTGACCTTGGTGAACGTCGGCCCGCCGCTCGATCCGAATGCCGGTATCCCGAACTGCGACCGGTAGGTGTTCACGTCGCTCAGCGCGTACGGGTCGTCGTACGCGTCCACGATCGCCACGGTCTCACCGGCGCCGTTCGTTGCGGCGCCGGTCAACTTGTAGGCGCTCAGCAGGTCGTCCGGGCCGTAGCCGGCCGGTGCAGTGGTCTGCAACGGCGTGCCGCTGCCATCCACGACGACGAGCGAGTTGCAGGCGACGTCCCCGGCGGCCGGGGTCTGGCACACCCGGGCGGAGCGATGACTCATTCCGACCTGGGACGGAGCACCCACGGCGCCACCCGCGACGACGACTATGAGCGGCACCGTCAGGGCGACGGTTGACGAGACGACGATCAGGCGGCGAAGCATGGCAACCCCCGACGGGCGAAGTGTGGCGGGCGATGCGATCGTCCGCCCGCGCAATCGCCACGTCGAGTCGGCCGATCGGCCAGAACTTGCGCTCCGGCGCTAGCCCGCCCGCAGACATGATCATGGCCGTAACCCCGCGATCCGGGGGTTACGGCCATGATCATCAAAGCTCAGGCGGTGCTGGCGCTGAGGTCGCTGACCGGCTCCGGCTCCGCAAACGCCGCGAACTGTCGCTCGAGCGCCTTGGACACGCCGTTGCGCCAGCCGTGGGCGATGGATGCGGAGATCGGATCGGGGAAGATCTCCTCGTCCCCGTCGGCGACGCCGTCGAGGATGGCGCGGGCGACCGAATCGGGCGAGGCCTTCGGGATGTCGATCTTCGGGGCCATGTCGGTGTCGACCGGGCCCGGCAGCACGGCGTGCACGCTCACCCCCGTTCCGGCCAGGGCTGCACGCACGGATTGGGTGAGCGACAGGGCGGCCGCCTTGGAGATCGCGTAGGTCGGATCGATCGGGACAGGGGCCAGCGCGGCCAGCGACCCCACGTGGACGATGGCTCCGCGGGACTCGAGCAGCAGGGGCAACATGGCGTGGGTGACGTCGTAGACCCCGAACAGGTTCACCGCCAGGTGCCGTTCGAGCGCGCCGCGGTCGCCGAGTTCGGAGTACAGGCTCACGCCCGCGTTGCTGATGAGGACGTCGAGAGATCCGATGCTGTCGGCCGCGGCCCGGATCTGCGCGGCGCTGGTCACGTCCAGCCGGAGCGGCGTGACGCGCGCATCGGGGTGGGTCCAGGGCTGGCGCCTTCCGGCGTACACGCGCTTGGCTCCCCGGTGCAAGGCTTCCTCGAGCAGCGCGCGCCCGATGCCGCGGTTGGCCCCGGTGATCAGAACCGTCTTGTCTTCGATGCTCACAATTCCTCCTGATGAATGCTGACCGTCCACCCGGTGTGGACGATCGGTCGTGCGGGCGGACGACACTGCGAGGGCAGGTCTGCGAGTCCCCAACCAGCCGTTATGCGCTCGCGCCGGCCGACGCGGGGACGGGCTGTCCGGCCTCGTCGGCCGGTAGGGACAGTTCGGGTTCACCGCGCCTGCGTGCCGGGATCGCAGCGGCGGCGAGGACGCCGACCACGGAGAACGCCGCGCCGAGCCAGACCGCGTGCGTGAAGTGATCGACGAAGGCGCTCGGCGAGCTGTAGACGCCCGAGTGCGCGAAGACACTGGCCAGGATCGCGATGCCGAACACGCCGCCGATCTCGCGCAGCGAGCTGTTGGTGCCGGATGCCATGCCCATCTCCGCGGGCGGGACGGAGCCGACGACCGCGTTGGCGACGGTCGGGAAGCACAGCGAGATGCCGACCCCCGCGACACCCAGGGCAACGGCCAGCCACGGGTACCCCATGCCGGGCGAGGCGATCGCAGCGATCCAGCCGAGCCCGACAGCTTGCAACGCGAGTCCGGAAATCATCAGCGGCCGGTTGCCGATGCGGTCGGCCAGCACGCCGGCGATCGGAGCGACCAGCATCGGCGCTCCCGTCCAGGGCAGGGTGCGCAGCCCGGCTTGCAGCGGCGAATAGCCGAGGGCGGTCTGCAGGAACTGCATCATCAGGAACAGGACGCCGAACAGCGAGGCGTACATGAAGAAGCTGACCCCGTTCGCGGCGTTGAACTCTCGGGAGCGGAACAGCTTCGGCGACAGCATGGGGGCGGTCGTGCGCCGTTCCCATCCGAGGAACACCGCTACCAGCAGCGCGCCCAGGGCCAGGGTGGTGATCGTTTCGGCGCTGCCCCATCCGACACTGCTCGACCGGATCAGTCCCCAGGTGAGGCCGAGGAAGCCGGCCCCGGCCAGCAGCAGCCCGACGATGTCGAGCCTGGCCCGCGGTCCGTGGCTCTCGGTAAGTCGTGCCATGCAGATCGGTGTCAGCACCACACCGATCGGCACGTTGAGCCAGAAGATCCAGTGCCAGCTGATACCGCCGACGATCGCGCCGCCGACGACGGGCCCAAGCGCGACAGCCAATCCGGCGATGCCGCCCCACAGCCCGATGGCCGCGCCCCGCTTCGCGGCCGGGAACGCCTCGCTGATGAGGGTCAGCGTCATGGGCATCACGATCGCCGCGGCGAGGCCCTGCACACCGCGCGCCGCGATCAACGCGCCGACGCTTGAGGACAGGGCTGCCGCCGCCGAGGCGAGCGTGAAGCCGAGCAGCCCGATCCCGTACATCCGCTTGCGGCCGTAGCGGTCACCCAGCGCCGCGCCGGTCAGCAGGGCGACCGCGAACGCCAGGTTGTAAGCGTTCACCGTCCACTCCAGGTCGTTGAGGTTGGCATGCAGGCTCACCCGCAGGGCGGGTAGGGAGTTGGCGACGACCAGCGTGTCCAACGCGGTCATGAACAGCCCCAACGAGGCAAGCACCAGCGTCCACGCGGTGTTCGAGGACGCGGTGGTCGCGGGAGCTGCGGCGCTGTGGCCTGCCGATATTCGTGAGGTAGACATCTTGTCTCCGCTTCGTGCTGCGATTTCCGGTTACGTGGAACGCGTTCGGAAGTAGAGACACGCACGGGCAGCGGAAACTGGTCCCTGCGGACCGACCAGTTCTGCCGGCCGCCGGTGTCAATACTGAAGGCAGCGCACGAGGGGACTCGTAACGAGGGGTGGCTCATGACGGCGGAACTGTTGGTGCGGGCGCAAGCCGGCGATCGGGAGGCGTTCACCGCTCTGGTCGAGCCGCATCGTGCCGAGCTGCAGATGCACTGCTACCGGATGCTCGGTTCGCTGCAGGATGCCGAGGACGCCCTGCAGGAGACGCTGCTCGCGGCGTGGCTCGGCGTCGAGGGGTTCGAGGGGCGCTCGTCGGTCCGCGCCTGGCTGTACCGCATCGCGACCAATCGCTGCCTCAACCTGCTGCGAGCGTCCGGGCGGCGGCCGGTCACCGCGGCGCCGCTTCCCGTCCCGGCTCCGGCGCCGACCCGCCTGGGCGAGGTGGTCTGGCTGCAGCCCTATCCCGACGTGCTGCTGGAAGGTCTGTCCGACGAGGCGCCTGGACCCGAAGCCCGGTACGAGTCGCGCGAGGCGATCTCGCTTGCGTTCATCAGGGCCGTCCAGCTGTTGTCCCCGAACCAGCGCGCTGCACTCTTGCTGCGCGATGTGCTCGGCTACCGCGCCAGCGAGGCCGCGGAACTGCTCGGAGTCACCGAGGACGCGATCACCAACGCACTCAAGCGCGCCCGCGCCACCATGGACGCATCCCGCACGGCCGATCGCCCGTCGCCCGATCCCGGCTCCGTCGAAGAACGGCAGCTGCTGGAACGGTTCGTCGAGGCCTTCACCGAACACGACATCGACGCGCTCGTCGCGTTGATGACCGACGACGTGTGGGTGCGGATGCCTCCGCTGCCGTTCGAGTACCGCGGGCGCGATGCGGTGCACGCCTTCTTCACCGCGGTCTATCCGCACTGGAAGGAGAGCGAGCGGTTGGTTCCTGTTCGCGCCAACGGGCAGCCGGCGTGGGGCGCCTACGCTCCCGACGCGAGCACCGGCACCCTGCATATCACCGGCGTCTACGTGATCACTACCGCCGGCGACCGGATCAGTGAGCTGACTCGCTTCGAGACCACGCTCGCGCCCTACTTCGGGCTACCCCGCACGCTCGATTACTAGCGGCCGCGGCCGTTATACCAACCAATCCTCATCCGGACGCTCGGCCGCCTCGGCTGCGGCCAGCCACGCCCGCAGGGCGCCGACGATCACCGTGGCGCGGCGTCCCGTCCCCCGAGGGAAGCGATTGGGCGGCACGAGAAGGAGCCGAGCGATCGGGTTCCGATCGACATAGGCCTGCTGCAACAGCGGCCGAAAATCCTTGACGTTCTCCGTGACGAGCCGCCTGCCCGACGCTGCAGCGTGGCGGTAGACCTCAGGATCGGACTGCGCACGCAACTGCGGATCCGCCACTACGGCCACGACGTCGTGCCCGGCCGCGCGCAACTCGGCCGCGATCGCGTCCGAGTAATGCTCATCGAGCAGCAGCGCTTGCTTCACGCCAGCAGGCGCTGCCGGGCACGCCAGGCATCAAGCGCCTCGGACGCGGCCCGTTCGTTCTCCGCGACCTGTGCGTCGATCTCGCTCGGGAACGAGCCGTAGTACTCCAAGGCCAGCTGAACCTGTGCCGGCGGCAGCGTCATCTGACCGGCCACGACCGCGATCGCTCGTTTCTCGTCCTTCGCGCCGGATGCGCGCACGGCAGCGATGACTTCCCAGACGTCAGGGCCGGCAACCAGCGCCGCCCGTCGACCCGACGGCCCGCCACGGAAGACGATCCCGGGATGTTCTTGGCTGCGTAGCCCCTCGTCGACCAGGCGTTGAGCCAGACCGGAGGGCGTGGAGTCCTGTAGTCCGGCGCGGCGCCGCAGCCGCTCCAGCAGCGCGGCGTCGAACCGGATGGACAGCGGACTCGTCATGCGCTACATCGTAGCGCAGAGCGCGGCCAGCCCAGCAGGGCGAGGCTTTCGCCGTCAGCCGCAAGCGGCAGATCGCCCCCCAACATGATCATGGCCGCAACCCCGCGATTCGGGGGTTACGGCCATGATCATCAGGTGGAGGTGGCGGGAATCGAACCCGCGTCCTTCGTCGCTTCAACAGGACTTCTCCGGGCGCAGTGTGCGTCGTCTCTACTCGGCCCCAGCGATCATGCACACAAGTCGCTGTGACGGGCCCAGTCGCTGTGAGTTGTCCCGTCCGGCGCCGCGACCGCGACGGACGGTGAGTCACCTAGCTGATGCCAGCGACCGGGGCGGTGACGAACCCGGGCTGACAGACTTGCTAACGCTGTCAGGCAGCGAGAGCGAAGTCAGCGCGATTGGAATCGGCGCTTATTGTGTTTGCATCGCTTTTTTTACGAGGTCAGCAATGCGGTCCTCGGCCCGCTTCTCCTG
>DASTXN010000166.1:0-28035 GCA_035765515.1 Jatrophihabitantaceae bacterium
TCGCGCTGATCCCGTTCGCGGCAATGGGGATCGCGTTCGGGCACCTGCTCACGGTCGACTCGATGGGTCCGGCGATGGGTGGCGGTACGGCACTGTTCGCGTTCCTCGGCGGCACCTGGTTCCCGCTCACCGGCGGCGGACTGTTCGTCGGATTCTGCAAGCTGCTGCCGTCGTTCTGGCTGGTGCGCGCCGGGCAGGTCGGGCTGGGCGGCAACGGGGACCCGTGGGGTGCAGAGGGCTGGCTGGTCGTCGCGGCGTGGTCGGTGGCGATGGCCGCGTTCGCCATGTGGGCCTATCGACGCGACACCCACCGCGTCTGAATGTGACACTGGCGAGATCATGAACGAGCGTCGGCGATCCAACCGGGAGTACAGCGCGCTGAGCTGTGAGCCGGAGGACGCGGCGCAGGCCCACCGCGACTTCCAGGCGCGCACCGCCGGCTGGGCCGGTGGCTGGCGGCGCTGGGCCTTCCCCGGCATCTGGCTGATCTACCTGGCACAGACGGCCGGCGGCGTGCACGACCACTCGTCGGGTGCGGGCGCGGTGGTCGGCTACGTGATCATCGGGTTGTTCGCCGGCTGTTACCTGGGCGCGATCGGGGCCGGCTGGGGACAGCGGTTGACCAGGTTCTGGTGGCTGTACGGAGCGATGTTCGCGCTCACCGCCGCCGAGGGCGTGTTCGCACACAAGGACGCCTTCGTGTTCTTCGTCTACATCGCCGTGCTCACGGTGGCGGGTCTGCGGCAGTACGCGTTGTTCGTGATCGGCCCGATGATCGTGCTGACGCTGCTGGCGCCGAAATTGTTCGGCTGGCACGGCGAGCTCGATTACAGTGACGCGCTCGCGATCGCCCTCGTGGGCCTGGCGATGTACGGCTTCTTCGCGATCATCGAGTCGAACATGGAACTGGCAGCCGCCCGCTCGGAAGTCGCACGGCTGGCCGCGGAGAACGAGCGCAGCCGCATCGCCCGCGATCTGCACGACCTGCTCGGCCACTCGCTGACCACGATCACGGTCAAGGCCGGCTTGGCGCGCCGCCTCGCCGAGCGCGGCAACCACGAGCGCGCGGCCGAGGAGATCAGCGAGGTCGAGACGCTGTCCCGCCGCACCCTGTCCGATGTGCGAGCCGCCGTTGCCGGGCACCGCGACGTGACCCTCGCCGGCGAACTGGCCACCGCGCGCGAGGTGATGCGTGCGGCCGGCATCATCGCCGAACTGCCCGGCTCGGTGGACGTCGTCGACGCCGGCCTGTCCGAGCTGTTCGGCTGGGTGTTGCGCGAGGCCATCACCAACGTGGTGCGTCACTCGCACGCCACGCACTGCACCGTGCTGCTCGGCACGCGGTCGATCGCCGTGATCGACAACGGACGTGGCGGGGCGGCGGGGGCGGGCAACGGACTGGTCGGCCTGTCCGAGCGCGTCGCGGCCGTGGGCGGTGTCGTGTCCGCGGGCCCGGCCCGTCCCGGCTGGCGGCTGCAGGTCGACGTGCCCGAGTCGGCCGAGCCCACCGTCCCCGACCCGGCGACTGCATTCCCCGCGGGCGCCGCGCAGTGATCAAGCTGCTGGTGGCCGACGATCAGTCGCTGATCCGCTCCGCACTCGTCGCGCTCCTGGAGCTCGAGGACGACTTCGAGGTCGTGGCCCAGGTCGGCCGCGGCGACGAGGTGGTCGCGTCCGCCCTCGCGTCTCGTCCGGACATCGCGTTGATCGACATCGAGATGCCCGGCATGGACGGACTCGCTGCTGCGTCCGCGCTAGCGCACGAGTTGCCGGCATGCAGGGTGCTGATCCTCACCGCGTTCGGCCGCGCCGGGTATCTGCGCCGGGCGATGGAGGCCGGGGCGCTCGGCTTCGTGGTCAAGGACGCTCCCGCCGAGCAGCTGGCCGACGCGGTGCGGCGCGTGGCGCGTGGCGAGCGCGTCGTGGATCCGGCGCTGGCCGCGGCCACGCTCGCCGGCGGTCAGTCGCCGCTGACCGGGCGGGAGCGGGATGTGCTCGTCGCGGCGCGTGACGGCGCGACCGTTGCCGACGTCGCGGCGAAGCTGTTCCTGTCCGAGGGCACCGTGCGCAACTATCTGTCCGCGGCGATCGCGAAGACCGGAGTGCGCAACCGCATCGAGGCGATCAAGGTCGCCGACGAACGCGGCTGGTTGTAGGGCGGGACGTCGCACAAGCCCGCTAGACGTGCGGAAGGACTTCGCTCGCGACTAGTTCCAGGTGGTCGAGATCGGACAGGTCGAGCACCTGGAGGTAGAGGCGGCTCGCACCCATCTCGTTGAACTTGCCGATCTCGTTCACGACCTCGTCCGGTGTGCCGGCCAGGCCGTTCTCGCGCAGCTCGGCCACGTCGCGTCCGATCGTGTCGGCGCGGCGCTTGAGCTCGGCCTCGTCGCGCCCGACGCAGAGCACCTGGGCGGCGGAGTAGACGAGCTCGCGGCCGGTCTTGTCGGCGGCGGCACGGACGCGCGCGATCGTGTCCGCAGTACCTGCCTTGTCGAAGGACACGTTGAACTCGTCGGCGTACTTGGCTGCCAGCGCGGCACCGCGCGACTTACCCGCACCGCCGAGGATCAGCGGCGGACGCGGCGACTGCACCGGCTTGGGCAGCGCCGGAGAGTCGGTGAGCTGGTAGTGCTTGCCGGTGAACGAGTAGGTCTCGCCGGCCGGCGTGCGCAGCAGCCCGTCGATGATTTCGACCTGCTCGGCGAACAGATCGAACCGCTCGCGCAGCTCCGGGAAGGGGATGCCGTACGCGGTGTGCTCGGCGCCGTACCAACCCGCGCCGAGACCGAGCTCGACCCGTCCGCCGCTCATCGCGTCGACCTGCGCCACGGTGATCGCCAGCGGACCGGGCAGCCGGAACGTGGCCGGCGTGACCAGCGTGCCGAGCCGGATGCGCGAGGTCTCACGGGCGAGCGCGGCCAGCGTCACCCAGGCGTCGGTCGGCCCGGGCAGCCCGTCCGCCGAGCCCATCGACAGGTAGTGGTCGGAGCGGAAGAACGCGCTGAAGCCGCACTCCTCCGCCTTGGTCGCGACGCGGAGCAGGTCGTCGTAGGACGCGCCCTGCTGGGGCTCGGTGAAGATCCGCAAATCCATACTGCGACCCTAGCGAGCGCGCTTCGGCGGCCTCACGCGGTCAGGAGCCGACCGATCCAGACGGCCTGGTCGAAGGCGCGCGAACGGTTGCGGCTGATCGGGTAGATGCGCCGCTCGAACAGCTGCTCGCGCAGCGGTTGCGGCGCGAGCAGGTCGACCAGCAGCGCACCCGGCGCCCACCGCCAGCGCGGCAAGGTTGCCATCAACCGCTCGCCCGCGGCGGGGAAGATGTCCGTCATCCGCAGGTAGTCGGCGCGGAACCGCACGTGCTCACAGTGGCCCGCGTAGTGCTGCGCGTAGACGGTCCCGAGAGCGCGTGGGAGATCATCCTCGATGTGCGCCTGCATCCCGGCGACCACGGCTTGCACCATCGTCTCGAACGCCGAGCTCTCTCGCACCCGGTCCATGCGCGCGAACGCGCGGCGCCAGTGCGGCTCGACGTCGGACGGATGGGCGCGCACGTTTTCGGTGAAGTACCCGTCGAACGCGGGGATCAACCGCAACACCCAGCCGGGGTGGTCGAAACGTCCCTCGTCGACGGCGGCGACCAGGCCTTCGGTCACGTACTGGTAGACGCGGGCGAAGTAGCCGCGCGGATCGCCCTCGGCCAGCAGTTCGTCAGCGAGCAGACCTTGCCGGATCGCGACCTCGACGGCTTGGACGCGCAGCGCGGGGACGTCGGCGTCGGCATCGACCTCGCGCAGCGGAGGTCCGGTGAACTCGATGCCGTCGACGTCCTCGATCGCGGCCAGCCGGCTCAGGCTGCGGTTGAGCTCCCACTGCAGCATCGCCCAGATCGGCGGGACGAGCGCGCGCGTGTACGGATCGATCTCGACCGACCAGCGCAGGTGCGCGTGCTCGCTGATCGAGATCGTCCCGCCGTGGCTGCGCACCGGCGCACCGGAGACGACGCGGTACTCGAGCAGGTAGGGCGGTTCGGCGCGATCGATCACCTCGGTGAACACACCGCCGCGGTGTGGCAAGCGGATGCGGCGCAGCGCCCCGACCGACGCGGGATGGCCGCCGTCGCCGAGCGCCAGGCTCTCGACCTTGGCGGTGGACCATCGGTTCATCAGCACCGGATCGGTGAGCAGTTGCCACGCCGCTGCCGGGCTCACGCGCAGTTGCCGCTCGAACGTCATCTGCAGCATGGATAGACGCTAACCCAGAATGACCAGGTGGTCACGCATCGGGCAATACGCTGCCGAGTGGCGACTTAGGGTGCCGAGTGGCGCGTTATTTCGCGCCACTCGAGGGGATAACGCGCCACTCGCGTGGGCAGTTGCCTGCTGGACCGGGGCACGGGCGCGGTGCAGGATTGCGAGCGTGGACGGACGGCGCGGCGCGCGGTTAGGCGATCGGCTGCGTCCTTACTGGCTTGTGCCGCCGTTCCTCGGACGGCGCGAGCGCCCGCTGCTGCACCCGCTGCACACGGCCCGCCAAGTGGCGCTGTTCGCGATCGTCTGCCTCGGCCTGGACGCGCTCGGTGCCGTGGCTTTGCCGTGGGAGTGGAGCAGGTGGGTGGTCAACACGCTCTCACTGGTCGTCGCCTTCGCGGTCGTCGAGGTTGTCTACCGACGCTGGTGGCAGACCCGGTGATTCGGTGCCGAGTGGCGCCTTAAGGTCTCGAGTGGCGCGTTATTTCGCGCCACTCGAGGGGATAACGCGCCACTCGCGTGGGCAGTTCACGGGCGCGGGACGCTCGAGCTAGACGTTTCTTTCGTAGATCAGGCGCAGGCCGAGCAGGGTCAGGTCGGGCTCGTGGCGGGTGACCGTCTCGCAGTGCTCGATGAGGAGCGTGGCCAGGCCGCCGGTGGCGATCACCTGGACGGCCGACGGGTCCTGCGGGTGCAGCGCTTCCGACAACCGCCGGACGAGTCCGTCCACCTGACCGGCGAAGCCGTAGAGGATGCCGGACTGCAGCGCCTCGACGGTGCTCTTGCCGATCGGTCCGCGCGGCGCGACCAGCTCGACCTTGCGTAGCTGCGCAGCCCGGGCCGCGAGCGCGTCCAGGCTGATCTCGATCCCCGGTGCGAGCGCGCCACCCAGGAAGTCGCCGTTCTCGTTGACGACGTCGAAGTTGGTCGTCGTGCCGAAGTCCACGACGATGGCAGGAACGCCGTCGACGAGGTGGTGCGCGGCGAGCGTGTTGACGATCCGGTCCGCGCCGACCTCCTTCGGGTTCTCGTACTTCAGGCTGACACCGGTGCGGATGCCGGGCTCGACCAGCACGGTCGGCACGTCCGGGTAGTAATCCGCGAGCATCGTGCGCAGTTCGCGCAGCGCGGCGGGAACGGTCGAGCAGGCCGCCGTGCCGGTGATCTTGTAATCGGCGAGCAGGCCGCGGAACGTCAGCGCCAGCTCGTCCGCGGTGTGCCGCGCGTCGGTCTTGATCCGCCACGAGCGCTCCAGCCGGTCACCGTCGAAGACACCGAGCACGGTATTGGTATTGCCGATATCGATTGCGAGCAGCATCCGTCCCCCTAGCCGACCGTGATGCCGGTGTTGATGTCCAAGCCGATGTCCAGCTGCGGCGCGGAGTGCGTGAGCGCGCCGATGGAAAGGTAGTCGACACCGGTCTCGGCCACCGCGAGGGCGTTGTCCAACTGCAGGCCGCCGGACGCCTCGAGGCGGCAGCGGCCGGCCGCGAACGCGACCACCTCGCGCATGTCGTCCGGGCTCATGTTGTCGAGCAGGACGAGCTCGGCACCGGCCTCGATGACCTCTCGCGCCTGCTGCACGGTGTCGACCTCGATCTCCAGAGCCAGCCCGGGGTACGCCGCACGCACCAGCTCGAACGCCTGGACGACGCCACCGGCCGCGGCGACGTGGTTGTCCTTGACCAGCGCCGCGTCCGACAGCGACATGCGGTGGTTGACGCCGCCACCAGCGCGCACCGCGTACTTCTCCAGCGCGCGAAGGCCAGGCAGCGTCTTGCGAGTGTCCCGGATCTGCGCACGCGTCCCGGCGATCGCGTCCACCCAGCGGCGGGTGAGCGTGGCGACGCCGGACAGGTGACCGACCAGGTTCAGTGCGGTGCGCTCGGCGGTGAGCAGGTCGCGCACCGGGCCGTGCACGGTCGCGAGCACCTCGCCGGCGGTCACGCGCGCGCCGTCCGCCGAACCGAACTCGACGCGCAGCCGGCCCTGCCCGACGGCCTCGAAGACGTAGGCGGCGACGGGCAGGCCGGCCACGACTCCGTCCTGGCGCGGGACGAGGTCGGCGGACGCGATCGCGCTCGCGGCGATGGTGGCCGTCGTGGTCACGTCGCCCGCGGCGCCGAGGTCCTCGGCCAGGGCGCGGTCGACGACCCCGGCCACCACGTGTCGGGGCAGTCCCGGCGCGAGCTCGGCGTCGTTCATCGCTTTCCACCTTTCAGCGGCGTATGTGGGCCGAAATCATCCCGCTCAAAGGTGAAAAGCGGGGAACCGGACTCGTCCAGAGTGACGTTCAGGTGGCCGCGCCACGAGCCGTCGTCGCGGTCGGGGAAGTCCTCGCGCCAGTGCGAGCCCCGGGTCTCCTCGCGGCGCTGCGCGGCCAGCACGAGCGCGGACGCGACGGTGAGCAGGTTCGTCGCCTCCCAATTCTCGGTGGCGGGCGCGGGCTCGGTGGCGGGGACGGGCTCGGTGGACGGCGCGCGCACGCTGTCCGTGCCGTCCGCGGCCAGGTCGGCCAGGCCGTCCGCCGCGGCGGCCAACCCCTTGGCCTCGCGCAACACGCCGACGTGCTCGCTCATCAGCTGCTGCAGCCGCGGACGGAGCGCGTCGTCCAGCAGCGGGCCGGCGGCAACGGGCACCGCGGGGGCAGGCGGAGCGGCCGGATCCCCGAGACGGCGCACGATCGCGTCCGCGATGCGGTGACCGAAGACGAGGCCCTCCAGCAGCGAGTTGGACGCCAGCCGGTTGGCGCCGTGTACGCCCGTGCAGGCCGTCTCGCCGCACGCGAACAGGCCGCGCAGCGACGTCTCGCCGGACAGGTCCGTGCGCACGCCGCCGCTGGCGAAGTGACACGCCGGGACCACCGGGATCAGCTCGCGCACCGGGTCGATGCCGTGCGAGCGCAGCGACGCGAGGATGGTCGGGAACCGCACGCGCCACTTCTCCTCGCCGAACGCGCGCGCGTCCAGCCACATGTTCTCCGCATCGTGCTCGCGCATGCGACGCACGATCGCCTTGGCGACCACGTCGCGCGGCGCGAGGTCGGCGAGTTCGTGCACGCCCTGCATGAACCGCGTGCCTGCGTCGTCGACCAGGAACGCACCCTCGCCGCGCACCGCCTCGCTGACCAGCGGCTGCTGCCCGCGTGAACGCGCGCCGAGCCACGTCACCGTCGGGTGGAACTGGACGAACTCCAGGTCACGCACGACCGCGCCCGCACGCAGCGCGGCCGCGACGCCATCACCCGTCGATACCGAGGGATTGGTGCTGGACGCGTACACTTGGCCGATGCCGCCGGTGGCCAGCACGACCGCGCGCGCGTGCACCGCGCCGACGCCGTCGCGCGCGCCCTCGCCCATCACGTGCAAGGTCAACCCCGCGATCTCGCCGGCAGCAGTCCGCAGCAGGTCGAGGACGAGCGCGTGCTCGATCACCTCGACGTCCGTCGCGTCCAGGACACGCGTCACCAGCGCGCGCTCGATCTCGGCACCGGTGGCGTCCCCGCCTGCGTGCGCGATGCGGTTGCGGTGGTGGCCGCCCTCCCGCGTGAGCGACAGGCTGCCGTCACCCGTCCGGTCGAAGCGCGCTCCGATCTGGGCCAGTTCGCGTACCGCGGCCGGACCCTCCCGAACCAGCACGCGCACCGCGGCCTCGTCACAGACGCCCGCGCCGGCGACGATCGTGTCGGCGAAGTGCTCCTCCGGCGAATCCCCCGCGCCGAGGGCGGCCGCGATGCCGCCCTGTGCCCACGGCGTCGATCCGGCGGCGAGAATATCCTTTGTCACCAACGTGATTCGCAGCTGCGAGTGACGCGCGATGTGCAGCGCCGTAGTCAGTCCGGCGATACCCGAACCGACGACCACCACGTCCGTCGCGGTGGTCCAGCCCGGCTCCGGAGCAGCCAGTCGCCGCGGCAGCTTGATCACGTTTTCACTCCGTCCGGCCGGTTTGGGGCCGCCCAAGCGATCACACCGGGTGAAAACGTGATCACGGCAGGACCACCGGAACGTTGTCGATCAGCCGGGTGCTGCCCACGCGCGCGGCGACCAGCAGCCGCGCCGGGCCGGACGCGGGCACGGCGCCGAGTTCGGGATCGGTCAGCTCCAAATAGTCGACGTCCACATCGGCGGCCGCGTCCAGCACCGCACGCGCCGCCTCCACCACCGCGCGCGCTCCCTGCGGCGCTGCGTCCTGGCCGGCGAACAGGGCGCGCGACAGCGACAGCGCCTGCGCGCGATCGTCCGCGGACAGGTACACGTTCCGGCTCGACAGCGCCAGGCCGTCGTCCTCGCGGACGGTCGGGACGCCCGCCACCGCCACCATCAGGTCCAGGTCGGCTGCCATGCGCCTGATCAGGGTCAGCTGCTGGTAGTCCTTCTCGCCGAAGAACGCGACGGCGGGGCGCACCAGCCCGAAGAACTTCGCGACCACCGTCAGCGCACCGGCGAAGTGACCGGGACGCGTCCTTCCCTCCAGCCGTTCGCCCAACGGGCCCGGATCGATGCGCACCGTCACATCGCCGCCCGGGTACACGTCCTCGGCCGACGGCGCCCACACCACGTCCACGCCGGCGGATTCGCAGCGCGCCACGTCGGCGTCGAGCGTGCGCGGGTAACGGCCGAAGTCCTCGTTCGGCCCGAACTGCAGCGGGTTGACGAAGACGGTCGCGATCACCGACTCGCTCGCCTCGCGGGCGGCCGTCATCAGCGCCTGGTGGCCGGCGTGCAACGCGCCCATGGTCGGTACCAGGCCGACCGGCCCCGTCATCGTCTCGCGTGCGGCGAAGAAGTCCGCCCGCGAATGCACCAGCTTCATGCGTCCAGCACCTCGATGACCGCCGCGAACTGCTCAGCGTCCAGCCGCCCCGCGTCCCGCGCGCGCTCGGCGGTCCGTCGGGCCATCGCGCGGTACGACGGCAGGGCATCCGGTGCGGCCGCCTGCAGCGTGCGCAGGTGCGCGGCGACGGTGGCGACGTCGCCGCGCGAGACCGGCCCGGTGAGCGCGGCGTCGCGCAGCCGCAGCGCGTTGTCCAGCGCAGCACTGACCAGCGGGGCGAGCAGTTGGTCCGAACGCTCCACGCCGGCACCGTCCAGCAGCGCGAGCGCGTCCGCGATCAGCGTGACCAGATGATTCGACCCGACGGACAGCGCGGCGTGGTAGAGCGGACGGGCCGGTTCGGGCACCCAGACCGGCTCGCCCCCCATCTCGAGCACGAGCGACTCCGCGACGGGACGCAGGTCGTCGTCGGCGGTCACGCCGAACGGTGCGCCGTCGAGGCGGTCGAGGTCCTCGGGACGCCCCACGAACGTCATCACCGGGTGCAGCGCGAGCGGAATGACACCGCGCGCGGCGGCGGGGTCGAGCACGCCGATGCCCTGGGCGCCGGACGTGTGCGCGACGAGCTGGCCGGTGTGCCAGCTGCCGGTGTCGGCCAGACCGGCGACCAGCGGGCGCAGCGCGTCGTCCGGCACCGCGAGCAGGACCAGGTCGGCTCCGGCCACCACCTCGTCCATCGGCAGGACCGGGGCCTGTGGCAGCAACCGTTCGGCGCGCTCGCGTGAGGACGCCGATACCGCGACGACGCCGGTGATCTCGTGACCGCTGCGGGCCAGCGCGGCACCCAGGGTGCTGCCGACGCGCCCGGCGCCGACGACCCCCACCCGCAACCGGGCCGGCCTGCTGGATTCTGGAGTGCCCATCGTTGGCTGGCAGCCTACTTGCGCGCTCGCGGGGGCCAGTAGGTTGTCCTGTCGTGGAGTCCCTCACCGAGGTGGTGACGCGCACCGCCGACGCCGCCGAGTTGCACGCCCCGGTCCCGACGCTGCTGCTGGAGCTGCAGTCACTGCTCGGGTTGCTCACCGCGACCGTCACCGACGCGACCGATCGCGGGCGCCGCCCGTTCCGTCCGACGCCCGACTGGCCGGACCGCTTCGGTGATCTCGCCTACGCCGTCTACCTGCTCGCCGACCAGAGTGGTGTGGACGTGGACGCCGCCGTGCGAGCTGCCGCGGCGAACGTCCAGCACCGCCTGCAGCGGGGCGCTCAGCAGGCGCCGTCGCAGGCCGACTGGCCGTTCGGATCGGAGTGAATCTCCTTGCTTCGTAAGCGGATTCTCATCACCGGCGCGAGTTCTGGGCTCGGCGCAGAGATGGCCCGACAGTTCGCTGCACGCGGCCGCGACCTCGTGCTGTGTGCGCGCCGGACGGATCGGCTCGAGGAGCTGCGTGGCTCGATCGCGACGGCGCACACGAACGTCCGTGTGGTGGTGTGCGAACTTGACGTAAACGATCACGACGCAGTGTTCGAGGTCTTCGACGCGGCTGTGTCCCAACTGGGCGGTCTGGACCGGGTGATCGTCAACGCCGGGCTCGGCAAGGGCGCGTCGATAGGCACCGGCCGGTTCGACGCCAACCGCGAGACGGCGATGACGAACTTCGTCGCGGCGCTGGCGCAGTGCGAGGCCGCGATGCGGCACTTCCGCGCGGTGGAGGCAGGGCACCTGGTGGTGATCTCGTCGATGTCCGCGATGCGCGGGATGCCGCGCACGCTCACGACGTACGCCGCGTCGAAGGCGGGCGTGGCCGCGCTCGCCGAGGGGATCCGGGCGGACGTCCACGGCTCGCCGATCAAGGTCACCACGATCTTCCCCGGGTACATCCGTTCGGAGATGAACGACCGGGTCGCCGGCCGCACGCCGCTCATGGTCGGCACCGAGAAGGGCGTCCGGTCGATCGTGCGGGCCATCGAACGGGAACCGGCGACCGCGGCGGTGCCGCCGTGGCCGTGGGTGCCGCTCGGCTTCGTGATGCGGCACGCGCCCCTCGGCCTGGTCCGCCGGCTGTCCTGATCAGGCTTTCCCTCGCCCCGGCCGGGTGGCGGGCGCCGAAGCGGACAGGCCGCGTGAAAACGTGATCGGTTCCCTAAAAACAAGCAAGCAGGCTTGATTTGTTTACCGGGTCGGTGCCAGGCTGGGCCGATGCCCGACCTGAACGCCCAGCTGCTGGCGGACCTGACCGCTGAGGGCGACGACCTGGACATGCTGGTCGCGGACCTGCCCACCGCCGAGTGGGCGCGCCCGACCCCGTCCGCCGGCTGGACGATCGCCCATCAGGTCGCGCACCTGGCCTGGACCGACCGCGTCGCCACGCTCGCCGCGACCGACGCCGACGCCTTCGCCGCCGAGCTGCAGGCCGCACTCCCCCGCATCGGCACGTTCGTCGACGACGCCGCGGCCGAGGGCGCCGCTGCCGCGCCGGCCGAGCTGCTGGCCGGCTGGCGGGCCGGGCGCTCGGCGCTGGCCGGCGCGCTCGCCGACGTACCGGTCGGCACGAAGCTGCCCTGGTTCGGCCCGCCGATGAGCCCGGCGTCGATGGCGACCGCCCGGCTGATGGAGACCTGGGCGCACGGCCAGGACGTCGCCGACGCGCTGGCGATCACCCGCCCATCCACCGCGCGGCTGCGGCATGTCGCGCACATCGGCGTGCGGACCCGTGACTTCGCGTATGCGGTCAACGACCGGACGCCGCCGGCCGAGCCGTTCCGCGTCGAACTCACCGCCCCCGACGGCAGGCTGTGGACGTGGGGACCCGAGGACGCGACGCAGCGGATCACCGGACCCGCGCTGGACTTCTGCCTACGGGTCACGCAGCGCCGCCATCGCGACGACCTGTCCCTGGTCGCAACCGGTCCGGACGCGGACGCCTGGTTGGACATCGCACAGGCCTTCGCGGGGCCGCCCGGCACCGGACGTCCTGCCGGAGCCCAGACATGACCGTTGGCCCCGTGGCCGGGCAACACGCCGTGGACAACCCTGCTACGCGGCCAACAGTGCCCATCCGGATCGCGAACTGCTCCGGCTTCTACGGCGACCGGTTCGACGCGATGCGCGAGCTGCTCGACGGCGGCGAGATCGACGTCCTCACCGGCGACTACCTGGCCGAGCTGACGATGCTGATCCTCGCGCGCGACCGGCTCAAGGACGCGAACCTCGGCTACGCGAAGACGTTCCTGCGCCAACTGGAAACGTCACTCGGCACCGCGCTCGAGCGCGGCGTGAAGATCGTCGCGAATGCAGGCGGGCTGAACCCAGCGGGCTTGTCTGCGGCCGTCCAGGAACTCGCCGGACGACTCGGGCTGGACGCCAAGGTCGCACACGTGGAGGGTGACGACCTGCGCGCGCGCGCCGACGAGCTGGGCTTCGGCAATGTCCTTGCCGCTAACGCATATCTCGGCGCGTGGGGTATCGCCGAGTGCCTGCACGCCGGCGCGGACGTGGTGGTCACCGGACGGGTCACCGACGCCTCGCTGGTCGTCGGCCCGGCCGCCGCGCACTTCGGCTGGGCGCGCACGGCCTACGACGAGCTTGCCGGCGCTGTCGTCGCCGGACACGTGATCGAGTGCGGTACGCAGGCGACCGGCGGCAACTACGCGTTCTTTCGCGAGGTCGCCGACCTGCGCCGTCCCGGCTTCCCGATCGCCGAGGTGCACGCCGACGGGTCGTCCGTGATCACCAAGCATCCGGGCACCGGCGGCGAGGTGTCCGTCGGGACGGTCACCGCACAGCTGCTGTACGAGATCGGCGGCGCGCGCTACGCGGGGCCGGACGTGACTACGCGCTTCGACACGATCGCGCTCGCAGCGGACGGCACAGATCGGGTGCGCATCAGCGGTGTTTGTGGCGAGGCCCCGCCGCCGACGCTCAAGGTCGGGCTGAACACGCTCGGTGGTTTCCGCAACGAGGTGACGTTCGTGCTCACCGGCCTGGACATCGAGGCCAAGGCGGACCTCGTGCGGGCGCAGCTCGCCGACGGGGGGGCGGTCGACGCGACGTTCACGCTGGCGCGCACCGACCACCCCGACGCGTCCGTGCAGGAGGAGGCCGCCGCGCTGCTGCACTGTGTCGTGCGCGGGCCGGACCCGAAGACGCTCGGCCGCGCGTTCTCCGGCAGGGCGATCGAGCTCGCGCTGGCGTCATATCCCGGCTTCCACGTGACGGCGCCGCCGGGGGACGCAGCACCGTACGGCGTGTTCACGTCCGCGTACGTGCCGGCGCCGGACGTCCCGCACGTCGCGGTGCTGCCGGACGGGACGCGCGTCGACATCGCGCCCGCCGCCGAATCCTCCCCCGTGGATCAAAAGCATATCCGCGGAGGGACCCCCATGCCGCTACAGGACGTTCCGGCACCGGACGTGCCGTCCGCGGACACCGGCCCGACGCGGCGTGTTGCGCTCGGCACCGTCGCCGGCGCACGCAGCGGCGACAAGGGCGGCTCGGCGAACCTCGGGGTCTGGACGCGGACGGGCGAGGCGTTCGCGTGGCTGGTGGCCTACCTCACCGTGGCCGAGTTCCAGCGCTTGCTGCCCGAGACCGCACCGCTGCCGGTTACGCGGCACGTGCTGCCGAACCTGCGTGCCCTGAACTTCGTCGTGGACGGGATCCTGGGCGAGGGCGTGGCGTCCAACGCCCGGCACGACCCGCAAGCCAAGGCACTCGGCGAGTGGCTGCGCTCGCGCGTGGTGGACGTGCCGGAGACACTGTTGGTCCCGCAGCAGGGAGAATCTCCCCCGCCGGCTACGCCCTCAACGGCGGGGGGACCCCCACCGTGAGTTCGCCTGCTATGGGGCCAAGTGTGTTCGAGACAGCTGAGCGGCGGGCGCTGCGCGAGACGATCCGCCGCTTCGTCGCCCATGACGTGTTGCCGTACCAGGACGAGTGGGAGGCGGCCGGAGAGCTGCCACGCTCGCTGCACGCACGCGCGGCGGAGCGCGGGCTGATCGGGCTGGCCTACCCGGAGTCCGTCGGCGGCGGGGGCGGCGACGCGGTCGACGCGCTCGTGCTGGCCGAGGAGATCCACTACGCCGGCGGCGCGGGTGGGCTGTTCGCCAGCCTGTTCACGTCCGGAATCTCCTTGCCGCACCTGGTGAATGCGGGCGACCCTGACCAGATCGAGCGCTGGGTCCGTCCGACCATCGAGGGGCGACTGATCGGCTCGCTGGCGATCACCGAACCGGACGGCGGCTCGGACGTCGCCGGCATTCGCACCACGGCCAAGCGCGACCAGGGTGACTACCTCGTCAACGGCGCGAAGACGTACATCACGTCGGGCGTGCGGGCGGACTTCGTGGTGACCGCGGTGCGGACGGGTGCCCCCGGAGCGCACGGGGTCTCGCTGCTGGTGATCGAGAAGGGCACGCCCGGGTTCACCGTCTCGCGCAAGCTCGCCAAGATGGGCTGGCTCTGCTCGGACACGGCGGAGCTGTCGTTCCAGGACGCGCGCGTGCCCGCGACGAACCTCGTCGGCGAGGAGAACACCGGCTTCGCTCAGATCGCGCAGAACTTCGTCAGCGAGCGGATCGGCCTTGCCGTGCAGGCGTATGCGTCCGCGCAGCGCTGCCTCGACCTGACCGTCGATTGGTGCCGGGCGCGCGAGACGTTCGGGCGTCCGCTGATTAGCCGCCAGCCTGTGCAGAACACGCTGGCGGAGATGGCGCGTCGCATCGAGGTGGCGCGGGTTTACACGCGTTCGGTGGCGGCACGAAGCGCTGCAAGTGAGGCGAACCTCGTCAACGAGGCGTGCTTCGCGAAGAACACCGCGGTGGAGGCGGGTATGTGGGTGGTCGATCAGGCGGTGCAACTGCACGGCGGGATGGGGTATATGCGCGAGTCGGAGGTCGAGCGGCAGTACCGCGACATGCGGATCCTCGGCATCGGCGGCGGGACGACCGAGATCCTCACCGGCCTCTCCGCGAAGCTGCTGGGGTTCACGGCATGAGTACGTTGAAGTCCTCGCTCGATCCGTCCACGCCGGAGTTCGCGGCCAACCGCGACGCGATGCTGGCCAAGCTCGCTGAGATCGCGGCCGAGCACGCGAAGGCGGTCGCGGGCGGCGGCGAGAAGTACGTGGCGCGGCACCACAAGCGCGGCAAGCTGCTGGCGCGCGAGCGCATCGAGCTACTGCTCGACCCGGGCGCCCCGTTCCTGGAGCTGTCACCGCTCGCCGCGTGGGGCAGCGACTTCACCGTCGGCGCGTCCGTGATCACCGGTGTCGGGGTCGTCAACGGCGTCGAGTGCATGATCAACGCTTCGGACCCGACGGTCCGCGGCGGCGCGTCCAACCCGTACACGCTCAAGAAGGTCCTGCGCGCAAACCAGATCGCGCTGGAGAACCGGCTGCCGGTGATCGGCATCGTCGAGTCCGGCGGTGCTGATCTGCCTACTCAGAAGGAGATCTTCATCCCCGGCGGGCAGATGTTCCGCGACCTCACCCGGCTGTCGGCGGCCGGCATCCCGACGATCGCGCTGGTCTTCGGCAACTCGACCGCGGGCGGGGCGTACATCCCCGGCATGAGCGACTACGTGGTGATGGTCGACGGCGGAGCGAAGGTGTTCCTGGCCGGGCCACCACTGGTGAAGATGGCGACCGGTGAGGAGTCCGACGACGAGTCGCTGGGCGGTGCCGAGATGCACGCGCGGCGCTCAGGTCTGGCCGACTACTTCGCGGTCGACGAGCAGGACGCGATCCGCATCGGGCGGCAGATCGTCCGCGGGCTGAACTGGCAAAAGCGCGGGCCGGCACCGAAACCGGATCCGGCGCCGCCGCTGCACGACGAGGAGGACCTGCTCGGGCTCGTCCCGTCCGATCTGAAGATCCCGTTCGACCCGCGCGAGGTGCTCGCGCGCATCGTCGACGGCTCGGAGTTCGACGAGTTCAAGCCGCTGTACGGGTCGTCGCTCGTGACGGGCTGGGCCGCGCTGCACGGCTACCCGGTCGGCATCCTGGCCAACGCGCGGGGCGTGCTGTTCAGCGAGGAGGCGCAAAAGGCCGCGCAGTTCATCCAGCTGGCCAACCGCGTGGAGACGCCGCTGATCTTCCTGCAGAACACGACCGGCTACATGGTCGGCGCGGAGTACGAGCAGGGCGGGATCATCAAGCACGGCGCGCAGATGATCAATGCGGTGTCGAACTCGCGCGTCCCGCACTTTACGGTGACGATGGGCGCGTCCTACGGCGCCGGCAACTACGGGATGTGCGGGCGTGCGTACGGTCCGCGGTTCCTGTTCACCTGGCCGTCCGCGAAGTCGGCAGTGATGGGTCCGGCGCAGCTTGCCGGCGTGCTGTCGATCGTCGCGCGGCAGGCGGCGGCCGCGCGTGGTCAGGACTATGACGAGGAGGCGGACGCGCAGATGCGCGGGTTTGTGGAGGCGCAGATCGAGGAGCAGTCGCTGGCGCCGTTCCTGTCCGGGATGCTCTACGACGACGGGATCATCGACCCGCGCGACACCCGGACGGTGTTGGGGATCGCGCTGTCCGCCGCGCACTCGGCGCCGGTGCGGGGCGCGAACGCCGACGGGGCCGGATTCGGGGTGTTCCGACTGTGAGCGATCAGGTTTCCACTCCGACTGCCCGGGTTGACGGCCCCGAACCGAGCACGACGGGCGAAAGCGTGATCACGTCCGTGCTGGTCGCGAACCGCGGCGAGATCGCGCGCCGGGTGTTCCGGACGGCCCGCGCGCGCGGTATCGCGACCGTGGCCGTGTACTCCGACGCCGACGCGCACAGCCCGCATGTCCGGGAGGCGGACGCCGCCGTCCACCTGGCGGGCAACGCTCCGGCCGACACCTACCTGCGCGCCGACCTGCTGGTCGAGGCCGCGCGGCGTGCGGGCGCGGACGCGATCCATCCCGGCTACGGTTTCCTGTCCGAGAACGCCGACTTCGCGCGGGCCGTCCAATCCGCCGGGCTGACCTGGATCGGCCCGCCGCCCGAGGCCATCGACGCGATGGGCTCCAAGATCGAGGCCAAGCGGATGATGGCCGCCGCGGGCGTCCCGGTGCTCAAGGAGCTGCAGCCCGACGACGTCACCGAACACGACCTGCCCGTCCTGATCAAGGCGAGCGCGGGCGGTGGCGGGCGCGGCATGCGTGTCGTCCGCGCACTGCAGGACCTGCAACGCGAAGCCGACGCGGCACGTGCGGAGGCGGCGTCAGCGTTCGGCGACCCGACCGTGTTCTGCGAGCCGTACCTGGCAACCGGCCGGCACATCGAGGTGCAGATCATGGCCGACCAGCACGGCACGGTGTGGGCCGTGGGCGAGCGTGAGTGCTCGATCCAGCGCCGGCACCAGAAGGTGGTCGAAGAAGCCCCGTCGCCGCTGGTCGAACGCGTCCCCGGTATGCGCGAGCAGCTGTTCGACGCGTCGCGCGCGGCCGCCAAGGCGATCGGCTACACCGGCGCCGGAACCGTCGAGTTCATCAGTGACGAGGACGGCCGGTTCTTCTTCCTCGAGATGAACACGCGCCTGCAGGTCGAACACCCGGTCACCGAATGCACGACCGGCCTCGACCTCGTCGCGCTCCAATTCGACGTCGCCGCCGGTGCCCGCCTCGCACCGGAACCGCCTGCCACGCAAGGGCATTCGATCGAGGTCCGCCTTTACGCAGAGGACCCGGCGCACGACTGGCAACCGCAGAGCGGCACGCTGTACCGGTTCGCCGTTCCGGACGTGGACGTCGAGTTCGACGTCCACGACAAGCCATCGGGTCTGCGCCTGGACAGCGGCGTGCAGGACGGCAGCATCATCGGGGTCCATTACGACCCGATGCTCGCGAAGGTGATCACCTGGGCGCCAACGCGCGAGCAGGCGGCCCTCGCGCTCGCCGGCGCACTCGCCCGCAGTGAGATCCACGGAGTGTTCACCAACCGCGACCTGCTGGTGAACGTCCTACGGCACAAGGCATTTCTCGACGGCGCAACCGACACGGCATTCTTCGAACGGCACGGCCTGGACATACTGGCGAAGTCGCTCGCGGACGAGAGGGCCGAGGCGATCTCCGCGCTAGCGGCTGCCCTCGCGACCGACGCGGCGAACCGAAGCACGGCAACCGTGCTGGCCGGCATCCCGTCCGGCTGGCGCAACGTCGTCAGCCAAGCGCAGTGGCTCGACCTGGACACAGCGACGGGTACGCACCACGTCACGTACCGGATCACTCGGGATGGGCTGCGCGCCGACGGACACGAGGACGTGCGGCTGATCGCAAACACGCCCAACGAGGTCGTCCTCGACGTTGCTGGTGTGCGTCGCGCGTTCCGGATCGCCTGCTACGGCAACGAGATCTACGTGGATTCCGCGCTCGGAGGCGTCGCGTTCACCATGCCGGAACGGTTCCCGGATCCGTCCGAGCAGGTCGCCCCGGGCTCGCTGCTCGCGCCGATGCCGGGGTCGGTCGTGCGGATCGCGGTCGCACACGGCGACGCCGTCAGCGCCGGCCAGCCGATCCTGTGGCTCGAGGCGATGAAGATGCAGCACCAGATCAATGCACCAGCCGACGGCGTCGTCGCCGAACTGCCCGTGCACGAAGGCCAACAGGTCGAGGTCGGCACCGTCCTCGCCGTCGTGAACAGCGAAGGAGACACCGCGTGAACTTCACCGAGACCGACGAGCAGAAGGCGCTGCGGGACGCGGTCGCCGCGCTCGGCAAGCGCTACGGGCACGAGTACGTCGCACCGCGCGCACGCAGCCACGAGCCGCTGACCGAGTTGTGGGCCGAGGCCGGCAAGAGCGGCTTCGTCGGCGTCAACCTGCCGGAGCAGTACGGCGGCGGCGGCGCGGGCATGTACGAGCTGGCGATCGTCGGCGAGGAGCTCAACGCGGCCGGCTGCGGCCTGCTGATGCTGGTCGTCTCCCCCGCGATCTGCGGCACGATCATCACCCGCTTCGGCACCGACGAGCAGAAGCAGCGGTGGCTGCCGGGTCTCGCGTCCGGCGAGACGATCATGGCGTTCGGCATCACCGAGCCCGACGCCGGCTCCAACTCGCACAACATCACGACGACCGCGCGCCGCGACGGTTCGGACTGGATCCTCTCCGGCCGCAAGGTGTTCGTCTCCGGCGTCGATGTCGCCGAGGCGGTGCTGATCGTCGGCCGCACCGAGGATGCCAAGACCGGGCGTCTCAAGCCCGCGCTGTTCGTGCTGCCGACCGACACGCCCGGCTTCGAGTACACGCCGATCGACATGGACGTCCCCATGCCCGACAAGCAGTTCCTGCTGTACCTGGACGACGTGCGCCTTCCCGCCGACGCCCTGATCGGTGACGAGGACGCGGCCCTCGCGCAGCTGTTCGCGGGCCTGAACCCGGAACGGATCATGGCGTCCTCCGGCTCGGTCGGCATGGGCCGCTACGCGCTGGACAAGGCCGTCGGTTACGCGCGCGAGCGCGAGGTGTGGGGCAAGCCGATCGGCACCCACCAGGGCCTGGCGCACCCGCTGGCGAAGGCGAAGGTCGAGCTCGAACTGGCCAAGCTGATGATGCAGAAGGCCGCTTCCCTGTACGACGGCGGAGACGACATGGGCGCCGGCGAGGCCGCGAACATGGCCAAGTACGCGGCGGCCGAGGCGTCGATTGCCTGCGTCGACCAGGCCGTGCAGACCCTCGGCGGCAACGGCCTCGCGCACGAGTACGGCATCGGGTCGCTGCTGATCGGCGCCCGCGTCGCGCGGATCGCGCCGGTCAGCCGCGAGATGATCCTGAACTTCGTCGCCCAGTTCAGCCTGGGCCTGCCCAAGTCCTATTGACCCCACGAAGTTCTTCTCGCAAAAAGCGCTCGAACAACTTCGCGGGGACCCCGAAAGAACATTAGGAGATTGCGATGAGCGACGAGGTCGTGCACTACCAACGCGACCGGGCGATCGCGACGATCACGCTCGACTCGACGGAGAACCGCAACGCGCTGTCGTCCCAGCTCGTCGGCCAGCTCAGTACGCACCTGCAGAGCGCAGCGGCTGACGCCGACGTTCGCGCAGTCGTGCTCACCCATACCGGGCGGACGTTCTGCGCGGGCGCCGACCTGCGCGAGCAGGCGGCCGAGGGCGGACCCGCCGAGGGCACGAAGCGCATGCTCGCGCTGCTGCGCCTGATCGTTGAGCTGCCCAAGCCCGTGCTCGCCCGTGTGGACGGACACGTGCGCGCCGGCGGGCTCGGGCTCGTCGGGGCGTGCGATCTCGCGATCGCGAGCAGTAACGCGTCCTTCGCGTTCACCGAGGCCCGTCTCGGGCTGGCGCCGGCGATCATCTCGCTCACCACGCTGGGCCGGATGAGCGAACGCGCGGCCGCTCGCTACTACCTAACGGGCGAGACGTTCGACGCACCCGCGGCCGAACGCGCCGGGTTGATCACCAGCGCCGCGGACGACCTGGACGCCGAGGTCACCGCCCTGTGTGACGCGCTGCGTGCCTGCTCGCCGCAGGGTCTGGCCGAGACCAAGCCGCTGACCACGCGCGCGGCGCTCGCGGCGTTCGAACGGCAGGCCGCGCCGATGCAGGCACTGTCGCAGCGGCTGTTCGAGTCGGACGAGGCGCGCGAGGGGATCATGGCGTTCCTGCAGAAGCGTCCGCCCGCATGGACCACCAGCTGAAAATGGAATCGACTGTCGGCCGGAGTCCCCAGCGTGCCCGCGACGGCGACGAAGGAGCCCGCGCGGTAGGCAGGGCGCCGCAGCAGGACCGTAGCCGGGCGACCCGCTCGCGGCTGCTGGAGGCGGCGATCAACTGCCTGGCCGAGCTCGGCTACCAGGCCAGCACGGTCGCGGTCGTCGCCGAGCACGCGGGCGTCTCGCGCGGCGCTGCCCAGCACCACTTCCCCACCCGAGAGGCGCTGTTCACCGCGGCGCTCGAGCACGTGACCGCGGTGCGCGCACAGGAGATGAAGCAGCAATTCGCCGAGCTGCCGGGAGGACGCCCGGACACCGCGACCGTCGTCGACGTGCTGTTCGCGCTGTTCACCGGCACGCTGTTCCGCGCCGCGCTCGCGCTGTGGGTCGCGGCGGCGAACGAGCCCACGCTGCGCGACCAGATCGTCCCGCTCGAAGCACGGATGGGACGCGACATCCACCGCATCGTCGTCGGGCTGCTCGGCGTGGACGAGCGCGAGCCCGGCGTGCGCGAGACCGTCCAGGCAACGCTCGACCTCGCGCGCGGGCTGGGACTGGCGAACCTGCTCACCGACGACAGCGCGCGCCGGGCCGGCATCGCCGCGCAGTGGGCCTCGATCCTGGACGCGACGCTGCGCTGAGCCGGTCCGTGCGTGGCGACGCTGCATCAGCGACACGCCGGCGCCAGCGGTGCAGTGGCGCCACACACGTCAGGGCTGTCGATGCCACGGCCGAACGCGACGTCCGATCACCGCCAGCAACGGCCGCGCCCGTCCGCCAGGGTGGTCGGCATGGATCTCAACCTGACGAACAAGATCGCTCTGATCACCGGGGCCAGCAAGGGCATCGGCCTGGCAACAACGCGCACCCTGCTCGGCGAGGGCGCCCGCGTGGTCGCCGTGTCGCGCCGGGTCAGCCCTGAACTGGACGCGCTCGCCTGCCCCGAGCTCACGCATCTGGCCGCCGACCTTACCGATCCGGATGCTCCGGCGCGGGTGGTTGCCGACGCGGTGCACACCTACGGCGGCCTGGACATCCTGGTCAACAACGCCGGCGGGCCGCCGCCCGGGGTGAGCCTGCCCCGGTTCTCCTTCCTCGCGCCGGACGACAAGGACTGGCAGCTCATGTTCGAGTTCAATCTGTTCTCCCCGGTACGGATGGTCCGTGCCGCGGTGCCGGTGATGCTCGAACGCGGCGGCGGCGCGATCGTCAACGTATCCACGGGCAACGTGCGGCAGCCGGCCCCGATGAACGTCGACTACGCGGCCGCCAAGGCCGGGCTCGCCAACCTGACGAAGGCGCTGTCCGAGGAGTTCGCCCCGCAGGGCATCCGCGTGAACACGGTTTCACCCGGACCGGTACGGACCGCGTGGTGGACGGATGCGGGCGGCGCGGCGGACGTCCTCGCCACCCAGCTGGGATCGGACCGCGACGCGGTCATGGACACGCTCGCGCCGGAAATGATGCGGCTGAGCACTGGCCGGCTGGTCGAGCCGCAGGAGGTCGCGGACGTGATCGCGCTGCTGGTCTCGCCACGTTCGGCCAGCACGATTGGCGCCGACTTCGCCGTCGACGCGGGTTTCTTGAAGGCGGTGTAGCCGGGCGGACTACTCCGGCGAGGACGACTCGCGCGCGAGGATGCGGGCGAGCACGTTGTCCTCGTCGTCCGCGGCGCGGCGCCGGCGCCCCGTCCCACCCGTGCGGTCGGCGTCGTCCGGACGGCCGTGGCGACCGGTCCCGGCACGCCCGCTCTCCGGACGGCGCGGCGTGACTCCGGGGGCCGGGGCCTGCTCGTCCGGCGCGTCGCCACGGGCGCTCCCGCCGTTGGCCGCGGGCGCCGCAGGGATCGGGTCGAGCTCGAAGTCGGTGAACGGGCGCAGCCGCGGTAAGTCGGCGAAGAAGTCCCCGCCGTCCGCAGCCGACCGCTGGTCGGGTGCGGGCTGCTCGGCCGGCGGTTCGGCCGCTGGTGGTTCGGCCGCAGGCGGCTGCTCGACCTGCTGGACGGGCGGGCGGGGCTGCTCGGGCTCCCGGTCCGGTTCGGGCTGCCGTACCGGTTCGGGCTGGGACATCGGCGCCGCCTGGGATACAGGTGCAGGTCCATGCACGGGCTGTGGCATCGGCACGGTCTGGGAAAAGGACGCGGCCTGGGGAACCGGGGCGGGTTGCCGTACCGGCTCGGGCTGCCGTACCGGCTCGGGCGGGACGCTCCGCTGCACCGGCTGCGGCGCGACCGGACGCGGTGCCGGACCCGGGTCGATGATCCGCGGGATCGACCGCGTGACCGGGCCGGACGCGTCCACCACCGGACGCCCGTGCTTGAGCTGGTCGATCTCGCGCTGCAGCGCCTCGATGTCCGAGCCGATCACGCGGGTGGTCTCGATGCGCTCCAGCCGGAGCTGACCACCGACCTTCTCCAGCAGGTCGTTGCGCAGCGAGGCGACTTCGTCACGCAGCGAGGCGATCTCGTGGCCCAGCGTCGTCTGGATCTCCTGACGCAGCATCTGCTCCAGGCGCGCCTCGAAGTTCCGGCGCGCGGCGGACTCGTCGGCACGCTCCATATAGCCGATCCCGCGGAGGGCGAGCTCCTGCCCCGAACCCGGCATCGGCGTGGCGATCTCGTCACGCTGGCCGCGGCGCGTCCCGAACGCGCAGAACGCGCCGAGCAACAACCCCCACAGCCCGGCTAGGACGCCCAGCTCCAGCCGCTTCTGGGTGGTGCTCGTGACGATCAGCCAGACCGCGACCGCACCGAGCGCGACCGCCAATGCGAACCCGGCCCCGCGCAGCACGACAGCAGCGCGTGGCGCGCGCGTCTCCTGGCCGTCCGTCCGACCGGCGGGGCGTGGCATCGCACCAGCTTAGACAACCCGCGCGATGTAACCCATGAGCGCTGCGGCTCGGCGCCGGACGGCCCGCGGCCCGCCGCCCCGGCCCCTGCTAGCGGGGGCCGCGCCGATCGCGCTCGTCGCTGCCGGGGTCGACACCGGCGCGTTCCAGGACCAACCCGGCCACGACCACCAGCACGCAGGCGGCCAGCAGGAAGGCACCCGCCCGGGCATCGTGCGCCGCCGCCGTGACGTTCCCGGCGTCCGGCAGGGTGCGGCCCAGCAGTGCGCACGCGGCGCCAGCCAGCGCCGCGCCGGCCAGCGAGGACGCTTTGCCCAGCGCGACACAGCGCGCGATCACGATCGCCGCCATCGGCCGCGCGTCCGGATCGTGCCGCACCGCCGCGCGCACGCGGCGCGCCGCGACGAACTCGACCAGACCCAGCGCGACCAGCGGGACCGGTGCGAAATAGCCCAGCGTCGGCAGCGAGCCGTACTCCGCCCGCAGCAGGCCGTACGCGATCGCCCCCACGACGACGAGCGGGAGCGCCAGGTCCGTCGGTCTGGTCCTGCGCATGCGCTGATCGCTCATGTCAGGGCTGCGTCCTGGCGGCACACGGCGGAAACGTCGGCGGCGGGCAGGGCGGCAACCAGGTCGCGCACCGGGCGCCCGTCCAGCAGTGCGTCCGGCTGGACGTCCAGCCACGGCACGAGCACGAACGCCCGCTCGGCCGCGCGCGGATGCGGCAGCGTGAGCACCGGGTCGTCGCTGCGCAGGCCGTCGACGTCGATCACGTCCACGTCCAGCGTGCGCGGGCCCCAGCGCACCTCGCGGGTCCGTCCCGCCGCGTTCTCGGCAGCGTGACCGCGGGCCAGCCAGTCGGCGGGCTGGGCCGCGTCGTCCGCGCAGATCAGCACCGCGTTGAGGTAGTCGTCCTGCGGCACCGGCCCCCACGGTGGGGTGCGGTAGACGGGCGAGACGGCCCGCAGCCAGGGGCGCAGCGTGTCGACGGCGCCCTGCAGGTGCGCGGCCGCGTCGCCCTGGTTCGAGCCGATCGAGTACACGCAGGTGCTCATGCGTTGGCCCCGTTGCAGGGATGCGCTCCACCGCAATCGGGCGGATCTCCGGGGCCGACCGGACTCGCGGGCCAACCGATCATGGCCGTTCCCTGCGGATCGAGACGGCCACGTCGCCGAACGAGAGCGGGATGGGCGCGAGCGGCTTGTGCACGGTGACCGTCGCCGCGAAGACCCGGGCATCGCGCAGGCACACGTCTGCGAGCCGCTCGGCCAGCGTCTCGATCAGGTTCACCGGTTCGCCCTCGATCACCCGGGCCAGGCCGGTGGCGAGCGCGCCGTAGTCGACGGTGTCGGTGAGCTGGTCCGATGCAGCGGCTCCCCGGGTGTCCAGTTCCAATTCGACGTCGACCACGAAGTCCTGGCCCTCGGCACGCTCGAAGTCGAACACCCCGTGCCGGCCGAAGACGCGCAGCCCGGTCAGCAGAATCCGGTCAGTCATTGCGCGCCCGCGAGATGGCGGCCGCGACCAGCGCGGCGTCGACGGACGGACGGACGTTGTGCACGCGCACGCCCCACGCCCCGTGCAGGGCCGCGTACGTGGTGATCGCGACGGTCGCGTCCTCGCGCTCGTCCACCGGCCGCACCACGCCGTCGGCAGAGGCCAGCAGCCGCCCGAGCGAGGACTTGCGGGACGCCGCGACGAGCACCGGCGGGCCGAGCGCGACGAACGAATCCAGGGCGGCGAGCAGCGCCCAGTTGTGCTCGTCGGTCTTCGCGAAGCCCAGCCCCGGGTCGATGATCAACGCGGACGCATCCACACCCGCGGCCACGGCGGCGTCCACCCGGGCACACAGCTCACGGCGCACGTCCGCGACCACGTCGTCGTAGCGCGCGAGCTGCTGCATGGATGCGCTGTGCCCGCGCCAGTGCATGAGGATCCACGGGCAGCCGGCATCGCGGACCACGCGCGCCATGTCGGGGTCGCCCAGCCCGCCGGACACGTCGTTGACCACGGACGCCCCGGCCGCCAGCGCCGCCTCCGCGACCGATGCGCGGTACGTGTCGACGCTCATCGGCACGCCGAGCGCGGCTAGTTCGGCAATCACCGGGACGACTCGGCGGGCCTCCTCGTCGGCGGCGACCCGCTGCGCGCCCGGCCGCGTCGACTCCCCTCCCACGTCGATGAGATCTGCGCCCTCGGCACGCATTTCGAGCGCGTGCGCGACCGCGTCGTCCACGGACGTGTACCGGCCACCGTCGGAGAACGAATCCGGCGTCACGTTCAGCACGCCGATGACCGTGATGCGATCAGGCATCCGCGATCACTTCCCGAGGACCAGCGACAGGGCCTCCGCGCGCGTCCGCGGGTCGGACTTGAAGATGCCGCGGACGGCCGAGGTGACCGTCATCGAGCCGGGCTTGCGCACGCCGCGCATCGCCATGCACAGGTGCTCGGCCTGCACCACCACGATCACGCCCCGCGGCTCGAGCCGCTTGTTGACCGCGTCCGCGATCTGCGTGGTCAGCCGCTCCTGCACCTGCGGGCGTCGCGCGTACAGGTCGACCAGCCGCGCCAGCTTCGACAGCCCGGTGATCCGTCCGTCCGCGCCGGGGATGTAGCCGACCGCCGCCGAGCCGTGGAACGGGATGAGGTGGTGCTCGCAGGTCGAGTACAGCGGGATGTCCTTGACCAGCACCAGCTCGTCGTGGTCGGCGTCGAACGTCGTCTGCAGCACGTCTTCCGGGTCGACGAACAGTCCGCCGAACACCTCCGCGTACGCGCGTGCGACCCGCCCGGGCGTGGCCCGCAGCCCGTCGCGGTCCGGGTCCTCGCCGACGGCCAGCAGCAGCTCACGCACCGCCGCTTCGGCGCGCCGCAGATCCACCTGCCCGGCCGGCTGGTCCGCCGGCGCGGTCACTGCCCGTAGGGCGCGCTAGGTGGCGGCGGCGGGGCTCCCCCCGCCTGTGGAGCCGTGGGCGGCGGGGGAGGGTAGCCGCCGTACGGCGAGCCGCTCTGCGTTGTCGGGCCGAACGCGCCGGGCTGGTGCTCCGGCTGCGGGGCGGGGTAGCCGGGCTGGGGTTGGGCACCCGGCCGCACCGGTTCTCCCCCGCCGGCGGAGCCGCCGTTCACGGGCTGATCCGCATGCGCACCGTTCGATCCATTGACCGGCTGCGGCCGCTTGCGCAGCTGGACCGGGATCTCGATCGGCGGGCGGTCGGACGGGGTGCGCTTGCCGAAGCCGGCGAACGTGTTGTGCGGCGGCCGCTTGCGGACCGGCGCGAGGATGCGCTCCAGGTCGTCCTTGGCGAGCGTCTCCTTCTCGACGAGCTCGAGCACCATCGAGTCCAGCACGTCGCGGTACTGGACCAGGATCTCCCAGGCCTCGTCGTGGGCGCCCTCGATCAGCTCGCGGATCTCCGCGTCGATGTCACCGGCGATGTCCTCGGAGTAATCGCGCTGGTGGCCGTAGTCGCGACCCATGAACGGTTCGGCGTCACCGGTGCCGTACTTGACCGCGCCGAGCTTGGCGCTCATGCCGTACTCGGTGACCATCGCGCGGGCCATCTTGCTGGCCTTCTCGATGTCGTCGGACGCGCCGGTGGTGGGCTCGTGGAACACCAACTCCTCCGCGGCGCGGCCGCCGAGCGCGTAGACGAGCTGATCGAGGATCTCCGAACGGGTCTGCTGGTAACGGTCCTCCAGCGGCAGCACCAGGGTGTGCCCGAGCGAACGGCCGCGCGGCAGGATCGTCACCTTGTGCACCGGGTCGAGGTTCGGCATCGCCCACGCGGTGAGCGCGTGCCCCGCCTCGTGGTAGGCGGTGACCCGCTTCTCCTTGTCGCTCATCGCCCGGGTCTTGCGCTCCGGCCCCGCGATCACGCGATCGATGGACTCCTCCAGCGCCTGCGTGGTGATCAGCCGGCCGTTGTTGCGCGCGGTCAGCAGCGCAGCCTCGTTGATCACGTTGGCCAGGTCGGCGCCGGTGAAGCCGGGGGTACGGCGGGCGATGATGCCGAGGTCGACGTCGGCGGCGAACGGCTTGCCCTTCGCGTGCACCTTCAGCACGGCCTCGCGGCCGAGGACGTCGGGCGGGCCCACCGCGATCTGCCGGTCGAAGCGACCCGGACGCAGCAGCGCCGGGTCCAGGATGTCCGGACGGTTGGTGGCCGCGATCAGGATGACGCCGCCCTTGACGTCGAATCCGTCCATCTCGACGAGCAGCTGGTTCAGGGTCTGCTCGCGCTCGTCGTGACCGCCGCCCATGCCGGCGCCGCGGTGGCGTCCGACCGCGTCGATCTCGTCGACGAAGATGATCGCGGGCGCGTTGGACTTGGCCTGCTCGAACAGGTCACGCACGCGGCTGGCGCCGACACCGACGAACATCTCGACGAAGTCCGAGCCGGAGATCGAGTAGAACGGCACGCCGGCCTCGCCCGCGACCGCGCGCGCGAGCAGCGTCTTACCGGTGCCGGGCGGGCCGTACAGCAGCACGCCCTTGGGGATCTT
>DASTXN010000167.1:0-4708 GCA_035765515.1 Jatrophihabitantaceae bacterium
GCCGGCGAACACGATGATGCCGTGGCCGAGGCGCACGAACGCCTCGAGCCGCTTCTCGATGTCCGGCATGATCACGAGGTGGTTCACGATCGGGTTCGGCGATTCGGCCGCGATGATCCCCGGCTCGGTGATGCCGATGTAACGGCTGTGGCGTCGGCGCTGCTTGGCGTGCGCGATCGTCGCGCCCTTCATCGGGCCCTTCATCGCGCCCGGGCCGCAGCCGGTGCAGATGTCGAGCCCGCGCAGGCCGAGCTGGTAGCCCACGTCCTTGGTGTACATGTACTCGTCGCGGTTGATCGAGTGGCCGCCCCAGCACACCACCAGGTTCGGCTCCGACGGATGCAGCGCGCGCGCGTTGCGCAGCAGGCGGAACACGGCGTCGCTGATGCCGGCGGACGTGTTGAGCTCGCCTTCGTATTCGGGCGCGAGCTCGATGGCGGTGTAGACCAGGTCGCGGACCACCGCGGCGAGCAGTTCGGCGACGCCGCGGATGATCTGGCCGTCGACGAACGCCATCGCCGGCGCGTTCACCAGGTCCAGGCGCAGCCCGCGGTCGAGCTGGTGCACCTGGATGTCGAAGTCGGGATAGAGCTCGCGCGCGGCGCGCGGATCGTCGGACGTGCTGCCGGTGGTCAGCACCGCGAGCGCGCAGCGGCGCAGCAGCTCGTGCATGCCGCCGGCGGAGGCGTCGCGCAGGCGCGCGACTTCCTCTCGCGACAGCACGTCGAGGCCGCCGCGCGGGAAGATGCTGGCGTCGACGGTGGGCAGCCTGGGGGTGGCGGGGACGGAGGGGGCCTGGGGAGCGTGCGTTTCGTCGTTCATAGGGCGCCGAGTCTACTACCGCCGCCGGGTGCCGCCCGTGGCGGGCGAAAAAAAACGGCCCGGATCGCTCCGGGCCGTCTTCGCTTGCGCGACTTGCAGGTGGATCAGAACTGGTACTTCAGCGTCAGCACCGCGGACCAGCGGGACGTCACGCGCGACGGCGGGGTGCCGATGGAGTCGTACACCGAGTAGTCCTGCCACGACGGCCGCGCCTCGGTGCCGAGGTCGAAGACGTACTGGCCGGCGTCGTTGACGTCCGCGATGTTCGCCAGGCGGCGGGTCGCGAAGTAGCCCAGGCCTTCCTGCGTGCCCCAGTCCTTGTTGAGCATGTTGAGGAAGTTGTAGACGTCCAGGCGGACGACGATCTTGTTGTCGTTGAAGAAGCCCGGCAGTTCCTGCTGCACGCCCAGGTCGAGCTGGTTGATCCACGGCTGGCGATCGCCATTGCGCTCCACGACCTTGCCGCGACGCGAATTCAGGTACGCGTCGTTGGAGATCAGGTTCTGGAACGCCTGGATCTGCGCGGCGGTGGTGCCCGCCTTGTAGACCACGTTCGGATCGTCGAACTCCGGCACGTAGGCCAGGTCGTTGAAGCCGTAGGTGTCGCCGTTGACGTCGTTGCCGAAGATCCAGCTGTAGGGCTGGCCGTCATGCCCGTTGTAGAACACCGAGACCGTGGTCTTGTTGTCGCCGAAGAACGCATGGTCCCAGCTCATCGACATCTTCACCGACAGCGGGATGTCGAACCGGGCGGTGGCTTCCTCGAAGTCGTTGGCGTTGTAGCGCGCGACGTAGTTGTAGTTCGAGGCCGCCTGCGAGCTCGTGCCCGGCGTCACGTCGGTGCTGTGGCTCTGGGTGATGCTCACGTTGCCGGTGAAGCCGTGCGACAGCGCCTTGGCCAGCGAGAACGTGATCGAGTCGGTGTGGCCCTTGTCGGTGTTGGTCAGCAGGGTCGAGCCGTTGCCGAACTCCGGGTTGCGGCCGTAGGTGTTGCCGCTGCCGATGCCGGTGGAGCTGGCCGCCGACCAGTAGTTGTCGCGGCCGTCGGGCAGCACGACGGCGTCGTTCGGCACGCCGACGTTGAGCTGCTTGTAGGCGATCGCGTCCTTGGCCTGCAGGTGCAGGTACTCCACGCTGCCCGTCAGGCCCCAGGGCAGCTCGGTGTCGTAGCCGAGGCTGAACTTCCACGAGGTCGGCAGCTTGAAGTCCGGATCGAGCACGTCGATGTTGCCGCAGGTGCCGCCGGCGCCGCCGCAGATGCCACTCACCGCGCCGGTCGGGCCGGGCTGGCTGTACGGATCGGCGCTGTACGGGTTGGCCGTCGGGTCGGTCGACGAATACGTGCGCGACGAGTACACCGCGTTGTTGATGTACGGGTTGGACAGCCACACGGTCGGCGGGGTCGACTGGAACAGGCCCACGCCGCCACGCAGCTGGCTCTTGCGCTCGGTGTCGAACTGGTAGTTGAAGGCGAAGCGCGGCATGACCACCTTGTTCTTCGAGCCCAGCGTGGTGTCGCTCGGGAAGCCGAAGCGGCCTTCCCACAGCGGGTCGCCCTCGGCGACGGCCGGCGACAGCGGCGTGGCCGGCAGGTCGGCGCCCGCGACCGCCACCGGCGGCGCGCGGTCGGACTTCGGGATGTTGACGCGCACGCCGTAGCTCACCGACAGGTTGTCGTTGACCTGCCAGGTGTCCTGCAGGAACGGGCTGACCTGGCTGTACTTCCACAGGCCACCGCTGCTGGCCAGGTCGACGCCGGCCGGCAGGTAGGTCTTGATGAACGTGTAGTAGTTGCCGGCCTGGATCTCGTCCACCGGCGTGCCGTTGCCGTTCTTGTCGGAGAACAGGTACGAACCGTGCAGGCCCTGGCCGAAGATGTCGAACGACTCGTTGCTCTGGAAGTCGACGCCGCCCTTGATGGTGTGGTCGCCGGCGTAGTACGTGCCGGAGAGCGTGGCGGTCCACTTCTTGCTGCTGATCGCGTTCTCGTGGCGGTACCAGTCCTCGCCCGCGACGACCCACGGGATGCTGGCGGAAATGCTGCGCGCCGCCGGGCCGAAGCCGGGCGCGCTGCCGAAGCCGCAGGTCGCCGAGTTGAAGCACGCGACCACTTCGGGCTGCTCGGAGGACGCGGCGTTGGTGTTGTCGTACTTCTGGTAGCCGACCTTCAGCTCGGTGCTGAAGTTCGCGGTCCAGTCGCTGAACAGCTGCACCGAGTAGTTGTCGGTCTTGTTGGCCACGGTGTACCAGTTGCTCGGCAGGATGACGCTGCTGGTCTTCAGGTAGCCGCTGTACGGGCCCGGCTTGGCTTCCTCGGTGCGCTGGTAGGTGAAGCTGGCGCGCTGGCTGTCGCTGATGTTCCAGTCGATCTTGCCCAGCGTGCGCTTGTCCTCGAGCGAGACCGCGTCGCCGCCGCTACCGCCGGTGCTGATGCCGATCGACTCGAAGGCGTCGGCGACCGCGTCCACCTGCGCCTGGGTCAGCATGCCGCTGGTCACCGCGTCGGTGCCCGAGCCGGCGCCGAGGCCGTCGGTCTTCTGCTTCTCGTACGCCAGGAAGAAGAACACGCGGTCCTTGAGGATCGGGCCGCCCAGGGTCGCGCCCCAGGTGGTGTTCTTGTCGAACAGGTTGAAATCGTCGCCGCCGCGGTCCCCGACCATGCTGCTGGCGTCGGTGTAGACGCCGTACACGGAGCCGTGGAACTCGTTGGTGCCCGACTTGGTCACGGCGTTGATGTTGGCGCCGATGCTGTCGGTGCCCACGTCGAAGTCGGTGATCTTGATGTCGTACGCGGCGATGGTGTCGGGCGAGATCGGCGAGCCGACGAAGGCCATGCCGTTGGACGGCAGGCCGAACGGGTCGTTGACGCTCAGGCCGTCGACGCTGATGTTGTTGTAGCGGTTGTTCTGGCCCGCCACGGAGATGGTGCCGTCGGCCGAATCGGTCACGGTGATGCGCGGGTCGAGGCGCGCGATGTCGTCCAGCGAACGGTTGCCGCTCACGGCGGTCTCGAGCTGGCGGCCGCTGATCGAGGTGCCGACGCCCTTGTTCTCGGAGCTGAAGATGTCGACCGCGCTGCCCACCACCGTGACGCTGCCGAGGGTGGCGACGTCGGCGTTGAGGGTCGCGTCGATGTCGGCGACCTGGTTCAGCTGCAGGTACACGTTCTCCTGCGTGGACGTGCCGGCGCCGGCCTTGACCACGGTGATGGTGTACGGACCGCCCACGCGCAGGCCGCGCGCGGCGTAGTTGCCGCTGGCGTCGGTGACGGCGCGGCTGACCGTGCCGGACTCGGTGTGGGTGATGGTCACTTCGGCACCGGCGACGGGCTGGCCGTCGGCGCCGACGACGTGGCCGACGACGCCGGAAGACGTGCTCTGCGCGAACAGGGGGGCGGCGGCGAGCGCCGCGACAAGGGCCAGCGACAGCTTCGACAGCCGGACGCTATTGCGATGAGTCATCTCGTGATCCTCGAAATGCGGATTGAAAAAACGGCGACGCCGACCCTCGCGAGCATTGCCTCGACGGCGGCTTCTTTCTGGAATTCCCCAACCCGTGCGGGGGCTTCGCGGGTTAACGTCAGTTTAACACGCTAGCGCCGCGTGATGACAGCGGAAAGACAGCCGGAATGCGCAGCTCGGCATCCCGGAAAGTGGACGGTGCGCGGGACGCGGCCGCCGCCGGATCTGGAACCGCTTACACCCCAGCGGTCGGGCCCGAGCCCAGGTACAGGGCGAGGCCATCGAGCAGCATCTGCACCGAAATCGCCACGATCACCATGCCCATGAGCCGCTCGATCGCGGTCAGGACCCGGGCGCCGAGGATCTTGTACAGGTAGGTGGCCGAGAACAGGATGGCGGCGGTCGCGAGCCAAGCCACGAACAGG
>DASTXN010000168.1:0-4708 GCA_035765515.1 Jatrophihabitantaceae bacterium
CCCATCTCTGGCGGCGAGCGCTCTTCGTTGGGCGGGGGAGGCGAGGCGTCTGCTTCGCCCGTAGGCCATGACCCCGCCCGAGTCGTTCAACACGACCGGGATGATCTTCGCCTCGGAGGCTCTTCGCAGTAGTTCGTCGACGGGGATCAGTGTTCCGTAGGAGGTGACGCCGTAGCCAGCGGCAGCGCTGGTGTTGGCAGTGTTGCCGGTCGTGTCGGTCGCGGTGCTCGACTGACCCCGCTCGCTGTCCTGGCCGGCTGCGGTCGCGCCCATCGTGTTCCAGTAGCGCTGGAGCAGGTCGCGGTAGTCGATGGTGACCAGGATGGTCGTCTCGGCCCCGCCAGAGTCCGGCAGGGTGCCCGAGCGCAGCAGCCGGGTGCAGGCCTCGGCCAGGCCGTCGTGGCGGCGTTGGCTGGCGGTGCGCTCGTCCCGCGCCCCGTCCTCAGCCGGTGCCGGGGCGGACAGTGGTCCGAGGACGGCACGCAGCGCCGCGGCCGCGAACGGGGTGAGCCGTCCGGAGAGTTTGGCGGTGCCGTCCGGTTGGTCGATCACGTTCAGCCCCCGCAGCCGCCGCTGGACCTGCTCGCGGGGTTCGGTGCCGTCCTGATTCAGTCGTGCTTCGGCCTGCACGCACCACTTCCGCAGTTCGTGCGGCCCACAGACGGCGGCAGCTTGAAGGGCGGCGGCCTCGATGTCCTGCTCGGTCTCGGCGTCTCGGCCGGGGATGTGGTCGAACAGGTCGCTGATCGCCCGGGCGTGCTCGATCCCGATCGACCCGTCCACCAGCGCGTCGGCGGTTTGCGGGAGCACTGGTGGTAGCGGTTCGCCGGACAGTCCGCGCCGCGCGCCGAACTCGGCCGCGTCCCGGATCCGGCGACGCGCCTGCCTGGGGTCGATCCGCAGCAGAGCGGTCAACAATGCGGCCGTGCTGGCGTGCCCGGTATCGGCAGCAGCCCGCCGGGAATCCAATTCGGCTACCGCGGCGTGCTGCACCGTCACCCCACGGCGGGCGTGCTGTTCCCAGGCGCGGGTGAACTCCAGTAGCTGCGGGCCGGATAGGGCGGTCAGGTCGGTGGCGCGCAGCTTGTCGAGAACCTCGTCCAGCTCTGCGAGCAGGACGAGCGGCTCCGCTTCAGGCATGTCCCCCGACATGCATCCGATATTAGTACACGCATCGGACAGGAGCAAGCGTTTCGCCCTACCTTTTCGACTGATTCGCCGAATCCAACGACAACTTCACAATTCGAACAATGGCGGGCCCGGACACCCTTGCGCCCCCGTTGATCAACCGCAGGTTGCGGTCGCCGAGGCAACCACAACCTGCTGTCGATCACGGGAAAGCGGCGGGGCTGGAACGGAACGCCGGCAATGCAAGCAGCACGACCAGGAAGTCACCGCCGTCGTTGCCAAGACGAACGCAACCCCAAGCGAAGGGCGAGCCGGGCAGCGCGAACCACGCGAGCAGGAAACCGCATGCCTGTCGCTGTCCAGGAAGGCAACGCAGCGAAATATGACAGGGCAGTGCGACCCAAAACAGCCAGCAAGCCAGCCGTCGTGCATCGCTGGTCACGTTCTGATTTCTGTCCCCGCCGCGTCGCTGACCGCACGGGATGAGCCGACTAGCCTGCGCTCCGTGCGGTCCCGCGTCCCGCTCCGGCGCGCAGTCGTATTCCTGGCTGCGATCGTCGCGATACCTGCAGCGACGAGTTGCAGCGGTGCGCTGTGCAACCTGCCGGCCATCCCGACGCCGAGCGTGATGCTGAGCACGGTTCACTGGCAGCGTGCGCATCCGACCGCTCGCATCACTGCCTGCATCAATTCGCACTGCCACCGGATTCCGGTACACGGTTCGCCGACCCAAGTCGTCCGGCCGGCCGAGGTGGCCAACGCGGACACGTTCACGTTCAGCGTGAGGGCAAGCGTTGACGGTCAGCAGGTGCTCGACACCTCGATCAGGACGCGCCTCGGCGACACGCATGTCCAGCTCGGGCACGGCTGCGGCGGATACGACATCTGGCAGCGCAACGTGCGCCTGACGAGTGCCGGACGGCTCGCACTCACCACGCAACCAAGGCCATAGCCCCGTGATCAACAGCAGGATGTGATCGCCGCGGCGACCACGACTCGCTCGTGATCAGCGGGGTTCGCCGCCCTTGTCGTCGCTGTCCTCGGTCTCGTCGACGACGGGGAAGTCCTCGCCGACCGGCGGATTTGGCGGCGTGCCGCGCAGCGCATGAACGGTCGAATTCACGAACGCAACGAACGGCACCGCGAGCAGCGCGCCGACGATGCCGGCCAGGGTGGTGCCGGCGATGACCGCGAGCGCGATCGCCAGCGGATGCACCTCGACGCTGCGGCTCATCACCAGCGGCTGCAGCACGTGCCCTTCCACCTGCACCAGTACGACGATGGCGATCGCGACGACGACTGCCGCGGTCACACCGTGCTCGAGCAGTGAGACTGCGACGGCCAGTGCGCCGGTGACCGTGAGACCGACGAGCGGCACGAACGAACCCAGGAAGATCAGCACGCCGAGTGCCGCGGCAAGGGGCACCCGCATGATCACCAGCACGATGCTGATCGTGATCCCGTGGAAGAGAGCGATGATCAGCTGGCCGCGCATGTAGCCGCCGAAGGTGTGCCAGCCGACGTGTCCGGCGTGGTCGAGGCGCTCGTGGGCCGCGCGCGGGAACAGCCGCACCACCCAGTCCCACACCTCATCGCCGTCGCGCAGCAGGAAGAACGTCGACAGCAGGATGAGCAGGAACCCGGTCAGCGCCTCGACCACCGTGCGGACGGTCTCGATCGCGCCGCTGATCAACGTGCCCTGATGGTTCTTCAGCGAGTTCGTGACGTTCGTGGCGAGATTGTCCAAGTCTTTCGACTTGACGTGCAGCGGGCCGGTCTTGAGCCAGTTCTCGGTCTTGTTCACGAAGTCGGTGATCTGGGTGTTCAGCTGGTCGGAGTGCGTCGAGATCTGCCAGACGACGAAGTATCCGATACCGCCGAGCACAGCGATGCCGATCAGCAGGGCGAGCAGCGCGGAGATCGACCGCGGCTTAGGGATCAGGGCATGCAGCCGGCGCTCGAGAGGGTGCAGGATCGCGACGAGGAACAGCGACAGCACGAACGACATCGCGACCAGCTCGACTCGTCCGAAGATCCGCGCCAGGACGTAGACACCGATGCCCAGGAGCAGCAGCCGCCACGTCCACGCGGCCGCGACGCGCACCTGCCAGGTGACCGCCTCGGCCGCGTTCCGGTTCCCGAGCGGCTCGCGCGGCTCAAGCTCGCTCATCGCCGTCCGCCCTTTGGTTCCGGCCGCAGACCCGTTTCGCTGGCGGACAGCGATGAGGCTCCAGGTCGCGCTGTGCCCCTTGATTCGCTCGCAAGCTCGCTCATGCGGGCAACTCCGTAGCTGGGTTCTCGGCGGCGGCGCGGGCGGCCGCGCGCAGGGCGGGCAGCGCAATCAGCGCGGCGATCCCGTCGCCGGTCGCGACGGCGGAGTCGAGGATCCCGCGCAGCCCCATCGTGGTCATCGCGAGCACCTGAGCCGGATCGGACGCCGTCCCGGCTGCCGTCAACCAGCGCACCGTGCGCGGCTGCACCTGGTACGCGAGGAGCCCCGCCGCGGTCGCGCCCACACCGTCCAGCAGCACCGGGGTGCGCCGGACGGCGGCCTGCAGGACGAAGCCAGCCGCGGCCGCGAGCGTCGCGTCGCCGAGTTCGGCGAGCAGCTGCTCCGGCTCGTCCTTGCTGCCGATCACGCGGCGGCGCAGGTCGCGCACCGCGGTCGCGCGCTGCATCCACGCCTGCGGATCCGTCGCAGCGGCACCCCGCTCGAGCACCCGCACCGGCTCGGCCGCGGCCAACACCGATACGGCCACCGCAGGAGCAACTCCGACGGGCACGGGGCAGGCGACCGCGACCAGGTCCGCGCCGCCGTCCACCTCCCGGTCGGCCAGTGCGAGACCGGCCGCCAGCGCGTCGAGCGGGGATTCCGGCAGCTCGTCGACCAGCCGAACCCCGACGTCGAGGTCCGCCGCGAGCCCGGCCACGACGGACGACCCGGCCCGGCCGAACTGGACGAGCCGCACCCGTCGCGGCTCGACGGGCGGCGCCGTGCCCTGCACGGACGCGAGCCAGTCGGCCAGGTCGACAAGTCGTCCGAGCGCGGCCGGCATCGCGTCGGCGGTGCGCGTGCCGGCAGCGCGATCGGTCCACTGGACGTCCGCCGCGAGGGCGGTCAGGTCGACGGACGGGGCGGGCATCTGCCAAGTATTACCGAGCGAACTCCGCGGGGGCGTCGAAGGCCGCGCGCCGCGCCGCCCGCCGCAGCGCGAGCAGGACCGGACGGCCCACCAGCAGCAACGCGACCGCCGTGACCACGCCGCGCGGGATGTCGAAGCCGAGGCTGGTCGAGAGGCTGAACGCCAGCCAGCGGTGCAGGTTCTCGGCCAGCGGCGCGCCCGGCGCGAACGTGATCGCCGCGCTGCTGCCGATGTCGGACGTCCCGAACGGCCAGAACCACAGGTTCAGCACGAAGCCGTAGGCGATGCTCGCCAGCATCCCGTAACCGGCCATCAGCCACAGCTCCGCGCGCCCCCGCGCGCGGGGCAGGAGGCCGGCGAACATGCCGATCCAGCCGGCCGCGAGCATCTGGAACGGCAGCCACGGTCCGCCGCCTCCGGTCAGCGCGGCGGACGCG
>DASTXN010000169.1:0-5634 GCA_035765515.1 Jatrophihabitantaceae bacterium
GTTGGCGCGGTTCATGTTCGGGTCGACGTGCCTGAGCGCGGCGCGATCGACGACCAGCAGCGGACGCGTGCCGTTGCGCAGTCCCGGGAAGACGTCGCTGCGAGCGACGACGTGCACGTGCAGCGTGGTCGCGCCGAGCCGGACCGCGCTCGGCGCCGCGATGCCGGACGCGTTGATCAGGAGCGCGGCGTTGCTGCTGCTCAACTGTGCGACCTTGCGCCGCTGGCCGGAGGTCGTCGTGTACGCGAAATCCTCGAAGGTCGCGGGATCGACTCCGACCACGGACAGCTGCGTCCCGTCCGGCAGGGTCGGGCCGTTGTCGTAGCGAACGACCGCGGTGCCGTGCCCGTCCAGCTTCGGGTTGTCGTCGCGGACCCCGATCAGCTCCAGCACTACCGGGGCGCCCAGGTTCGTCTGGTACTTGCGGATCAGTTCGTGGTGCACGCCGGTGCTGACCGTCCCCGCGTAGGCGAGCAGCCCGCACGGCAGCGCGGTACCGACCAGCAGCCCGATCGCGATCGCCCGCGAACCGCCGATCCGGCGCAGCGCGAGGAAACCGGCGCTGCCCAGCCGGCGCGCGTGAACGGCCAGCCGCGGCACTACGAACGTCAACACCCGCGCGCACAGCAGCAGCACACCGGTCACGCCCAGCAGCGGGAACAGCAACAGCAGTGGGCGCACGTCGACGATCGCATGGTCGAACTCGATGCCCGAACCGGCGCGGATGCGCTCCCACGCCCAGATCGCGAAGCCGATCAGCACCAGCTCGACCGGCAGGTGCCGCCAGCGCGAGCGCCGGGAACCGAGCGTGCGGTCGCGGCCGGAGATCGCGCCGATCACTGCGATGATCACCAACCCGGCAGCAGCGGCGCCGCACGCCGCGCCGATCGCGGTGCCGATCGCGCCGGGCGTGAACACGTCCGCCGGGCCGGTGCCACGGACCAGCGCGATCGCGGCAAGCACGCCGGCCGCGAGCCCGACCACCACGGCCGGCAGCGTCTCGAGAACCGCCTTGACCGCGAGCGGGAACGGCCCGACGCCGCGCGCGGAGAGCAGCGCGATCTCCCGCTGGCGGTGCGCCGCCCAGAACCCGCCCGCGCCGGCCACCAACAGCAACGCGATCACCGCGCCGGCCAGATCGATCGGCAGGACGGATCCGGCCAGGCCGTCGTGCACCTTGTCGGCGATGGCGATCTTCTTGCCCAGCGGCGAGTCCTTGGGCGGCTTCGGGTTGCGGTAGTGCAGCAGCGCGCCGGTCTCGAAATCGCTCTTGTCCGCGGCATGCGAGCCGGCTAGGTACGCGCCCCAGGCGTCGGCCGCGCGTTGCTGGTCAGCCTTCGCGTCCGCAATGCTGGCGCCGCGGGGGAGCGGCGCGAACCAGTTCGCGGACACGGCAGGCCTGACGCCGTAGACCGGCTTGGCGGATGCGATCACCGTGTCGATCGTGGCCGGGTCCGCGATCAGGAACGGCGGCGTGCCGATGTTTCCGTTGACCTTCTGCACGATCAGGTCGTTCCAGGTGCACCAGTAGCGGGGCACGTTGGACAGGTGGAAGGGGTCGGAGGACAGGCTGCGGTAGATCCCGGCGACACGGATCGCCGCACCATCCGTAGTCGACACGGTGTCGCCGGCGTGCAGCTTCAGTGCGGTCGCGAACGTGTCCGGGAACCAGGCGCCCGGCTGGCCCTGGTTCGGCGTCAGGAGGGTGACGTGATCGAGCGCGCCGACGCGCGAGTAGAGCGTGATCCGTACGGACTGGATCTGCGCTCCGGCGAGATTCACCCAGTACGGATCGCGCAATCCCGCCCGGCGCATCGCGGCCGCGCCCGCGGCGTTCTCGCTCGCGGTGTCGCCGGCGGTCAGCGCCGCGAAGAACGACGGCATGCTCAGCTCGGGGCAGTCGTCCACGGCCTGCGCGTCCAGGCTGGCGGTGCCGAGCGTGGACGTGAACAGGACGCCCGAACTGGCCGCGATGCCGAGTACGGCAGTCGAGACCACGATGGCGAGGAAGACGATCGGGCGGCGCAGCAACAGCAGCGGTGCACGCAGCCACGGCCCGCTCGCCAGTGCGCTCATCTGACGAGCAGCGCCACGGGGTAGTCGGCCAGGAGGTCGGCAAGCCGGACCTCGCCGCGATGGGTCACGCCGCTGATCACGTCGGTGGCCTTGCCCATCAGGTCGATCGCGGTGTCGCCCCAACCGCCCGCGCGCTCCAGACCGACCGGCAGGCGCGTAGCGACCGTGATCGCGCCGCCGCGGTCGAATGCGACCGCGTGATCGGCGGCCGACCCGTGGACCGGAACCGGAGTGTAGGAGCTGAACAGGTCCGGCCAGTCCCGCCGCAGCCGCAGCGCGCGGGACACCACCCACAGTTTCGCCGCGCCGCTCGCGTCGATCGCCGGCGCGTGCACGTCCGAGTCCAGCCGGTCGAGTTGCTCACGCGCCGCGTCGAAGTCGACGGCCCGGCGGTTGTCCGGGTCGACGAGCGAGTCCTCCCACGTCGCCGTGCCCTGGTAGACGTCCGGCACCCCGGGCATGGTCAGCTGCACCAGCTTCTGGCCGAGCGAGTTCGTCCAGCCGTACGGCGTGATCCGGTCGACGAACGCGGCGAGCGGATCACACACTGTCGGGTCGTCGTACGCGCGCTCGACGACCGCGTGCACGGCGGCCTCGAAGGCGGCATCCGGGTCGAGCCAGTTCGTGGACGTAGCCGCCTCGCGCATCGCCTTCTCCGCGTAGGCGTGCATGCGCTCGCGCTCGATCAGCCCCGCACCCGTGAACGTCTGCCAGAGCAGGTACGCGAACGGACGGTCCGGCAGCGGCGCGGTGGCCATCAGCGTGCGCGCGAGATCCGTCCACTCGTCGGGCAGCTCGGCCAGAACCGCCAGGCGCGCGCGGACATCCTCGCCGCGCTTCGTGTCGTGCGTGGACAGCGTGGTCATCGACCGCGGCGCGATCTGCTGACGGCGCAGCTGGGCGACGTGGAACTCGTCCGGGCTGAGGCCGAGGTTCGCCGGATCGCCGCCGACCTCGTTCGCCGCGATGAACCGTGTGTAGCGGTAGTAGGTGGTGTCCTCGACGCCCTTGGCCATGACCGCGCCGGACGTTTGCTGGAACCGCGAACACAACTCGTCCGCCGGGTCGGTGAGGCGGCTCGCCAGCGAGGCGATCGTGTCGGCGAGGTCCGGACGGGCATCCCGCGCCCGCTCGATCGCGGCCGCCAGGTGCTCGGCGCCGTCGGGAAGGTACGACCGGTAGACCGGGAACGCGACGAGCAGTTCGGTCAGCGCCTCCTCGGCATTGATCAGCTGCGGGACGAGGCGGGCCAGGCGGGACACCTCGGCACGCAGGATCGTGGTCGCCGCAGAGCGTTTGCCCGCGCTCACGTGCTCGGCGAAGGTGCGCGTGTCGCCGGTCAGCTCGCGATAGGCCTCGTCCAGCGCCGGCCCTGCGGTCTCATCGACAAACAGGCCCGCGACCTCGGTGAGGGCGTCGTAGCCGGTCGTGCCGTCGACCGGCCAGTCCGCGGGCAGCTCCTCGCCCGGCTCGAGGATCTTCTCGACGGTGATCCAGGCGGCATCGCCGGCCACTTCGCGCAGCCGCAGCACGTAGCCGCGTGGGTCGGCGAGCCCGTCGGGGTGGTCGATGCGCAAACCGTCGACGGAATCCGCCTGCACCCAGCGCAGGACCTGCTGATGCGTCGCGTCGAACACCGCCGGGTCCTCGACGCGCAGACCGGCCAGCGACGTCACCGCGAAGAAGCGGCGGTAGTTCTGCTCGGTGTCCGCCCGCCGGTAGTTGACCAGCTCGTAGTGCTGCCGGTCGTGGACCTCGGCCGCAGAACCGCCGAGCGTGCCGGGCGCGATCGGGAAGCGGTGCTCGAAGTAGACCAGCTCGGCAGGCTCGACCGAGTCGTCCACGTGCAGCTGGGACGGCTCGAAGTCGTCGCCGAGCACCGGTAGCAGCACGCGTCCACAGCTCCAGTCGATGTCGAACCAGGACGCGTACTCCGATGCCTGCCCGCTGCGCAGCAGGTCCCACCACGCCGGGTTCTGCTTGGCGTCCGCGACACCGGTGTGGTTCGGGACGATGTCGACGACGACGCCGAGCTCGCGAGCACGTGCCGCCGCGAGCAGCCGCGTCCACCCGTCGAGGCCGCCGCGCGCGGCATCGACGCCGTCGAATGCCACGACGTCGTAGCCGTGCTCAGAGCCCTGCGCGGACGGCAGCAGCGGCGACAGGTAGACAGCGCCGACGCCGAGCGTGGCCAGGTAGTCGCACACGTCCGCGGCCGCATAGAGGTCGAAGGAAGGACGTACCTGCAGCCGATACGTGGAGGCCGGGATCACGTCAGCCCGCCTGCTGCAGGACGACGAGGGCGCGCGGTCCGACGGTGATGGTGGAGCCGGCCGCGGCCACCCGGTCGGACTCGTCGGGCTCGAGCGTGTCGACGACGACCTCCCACGCCGCGGCGTACTCGGCCGGCGGCACGCGGAACTCGATCGGCTCGTCGTGCGCGCTGAAACAGAGCACGAACGAGTCGTCGACGACGCGCTGGCCGCGACTGTCCGTGCCGGCGATCCCGTTGCCGTTCAGGTACACCGCGATCGCGCGCCCGAAGCCGGAGTCCCAGTCCTCCTCGGTCATCTCCGCGCCGTCCGGAGTGAACCACTCGATGTCCGGCATCGCGCCCTGGCCGCGCCGGCGCACCGGGCGGCCGTCGAAGAACCGGCGCCGCCGGAAGATCGGGTGCTCGCGGCGCAGCTCGGCCATTTGACGGGTGAACGCCAGCAAGTCGACGTCCACGCTGTCCCAGTCCACCCAGGTCAGCTCGTTGTCCTGGCAGTAGCCGTTGTTGTTGCCCTGCTGGGTGCGGCCCAGTTCATCGCCGTGGCAGAGCATCGGCACGCCCTGCGAGAGGAACAGCGTCGCGATGAAGTTGCGCCGCTGCTGCGCACGCAGTGCCAGGATCGCCGGATCGTCCGTCGGGCCCTCGACGCCGCAGTTCCACGATCGGTTGTGGCTCTCGCCGTCGTTGTTGCCGTCCTGGTTCGCCTCGTTGTGCTTCTCGTTGTACGAGACCAGGTCGAGCAGCGTGAACCCGTCGTGCGCGGTCACGAAGTTGATGCTCGCCGCGGGTCGCCGTCCGGACGTCTCGTACAGGTCGGCCGATCCCGTGATCCGCGCGGCGAACTCGCCGATCGTCGCGGGTTCGCCGCGCCAGAAGTCCCTTACCGTGTCGCGGTACTTGCCGTTCCACTCGGTCCACTGCGGCGGGAAGTTGCCGACCTGGTAGCCGCCGGGACCGACGTCCCACGGCTCGGCGATGAGCTTCACCTGGCTCACGACCGGGTCCTGCTGCACCAGGTCGAAGAACGACGACAGCCGATCGACGTCGTAGAACTCGCGGGCGAGCGTGGCCGCGAGGTCGAAGCGGAACCCGTCGACGCGCATCTCGGTCACCCAGTAGCGCAGGCTGTCCATGATGAGCTGCAGCGAGTGCGGATGCCGCACGTTCAGGGAGTTGCCGGTGCCGGTGTAGTCCGTGTAGTACTGCGGGTCCTCCTCGGAGAGTCGGTAGTAGGCGCCGTTGTCGATGCCGCGGAACGACAAGGTGGGGCCCAGGTGGTTGCC
>DASTXN010000170.1:0-2680 GCA_035765515.1 Jatrophihabitantaceae bacterium
TACAGCGCGTTCTGCGGATCGATCGCGTGGCTGAAGACGCGGCAGGTCAGTTCGGGTTATGCGGACGGCGGATTCCAGCCGACTGCGTCACTGTCGCGCCAGGCGATGGCCGCGTTCCTGTACCGGCTCTCCCGCGGCCAGGACGCGCCGGCGTGCACGGCCGCGCCGTTCCCGGACGTCGCCAGCACCAGCACGTTCTGCGGCGCGATCGCATGGTTGAAGACGCAGCACGTCAGTGCCGGCTACGCGGACGGCGGGTTCCACCCGGTCACGCCGATGTCGCGCCAGGCGATGGCCGCGTTCCTGTTCCGGCTGGACAACCCCGGCGCGACGCAGCCCACGTGCTCCGCACGTCCGTTCCCGGACGTCGCGACCACGAACACGTTCTGCGGCGCGATCGCCTGGTTGAAGACGCAGCAGGCCAGTGCCGGCTACGCCGACGGCGGGTTCCACCCCGCGACCGTGATGTCCCGGCAGGCGATGGCGGCGTTCCTGTACCGGCTCAACACCACCGCATCCCCCGCGATCAGCAACCCCTGACCGCTAGGGATCCTGACCAGCTCGGCCGCTGCCGATCGAATCAGGCGCGGGTGTCGCCGCCCGGGCAGAGCGGCTGGCACGTCGACAGCCAGGCCAGCCGGGGCAACGGGGCGCTGCCGAGAATCAGGATGTCTGTCCGGCTTGCGGCGGCTCGTTGTTGCCTTCACCGGGGTTGTCGTTTTTGATCTTCATCGTGTTGTCGACGGGATAGCTTGCCGGCGGGACTGTGTAGCTGTGTCCGGTGGGTGAGGTCCAGGTCGTGGTTCCGTCTTGCTCGCGGACGAGAGTCCAGCCGCCTTCGTGGACGCCGTAGTGGATCCGTTCGCACGCCGCGACGATGTTGGCGGAGTTGGTGTTGCCGCCTCGGCTCCACCAATGCACGTGGTGCAGGTCCGACTTGGCCGCCGGACGCTCACAGCCGGGCGCCCTGCACGTGCGGTCGCGGGCGATGACGAATTGGGCCAGGTCGGCCAGCGGTTCGTAGGTGGTGCGGCCGTAGTCGATCAGGTGGCCCAACTCGTCGGTGACCAGGCGCCGCCAGGTGCCGGACGGGTCGGCCGCCAGCCTGCGCGCGAGGTCGGCCGGGATCGGCCCGTAGCCGTCGATCTCAGCCGGTTGTTCGTCCATGCCGAGCAGCGTGGACAGCGCCACTGAGACCTGGATCTGCGGACGCAGCCCGTGATACCGCGGCGCCTGCGCGCCCGCCCGCGTCGCGACGCCCGAGTCCATTTTGATCTTCTCTCCGGCATCCGCGTCGCCGGTGCCGCCCTCGCCTGCCGTGTCCATTTTGATCTTCACCCCGACGTCCGGGTCGGTGCCGTTGCTTCCCGGCGCGTCCATTTTGATCTTCACGCCGACGTCCGGGTCGGTGCCGTCGCTTCCCGGCGCGTCCTTTTTGATCTTCGCGCCGGCGGGCGCGTCGCCGTTGAGGTAGTCGGCGCAGAGCTGCACCAGTCCGTCCGCCCGGCGCTGCGCCTTCGTGCGCGGGTCATTGATCGTCCGGATCTGGTCGGCCTTCGCGTCGACGGCGGCTGCGACGGTGGCGGCGCCTTCGGCCGGTAGCGGCGCACCCAGGTACGCCATCCCGTTGTCCTGCGGCAGCACCCAGACGTCGCGGTCCTCGGCTGCGCGGGCAGCTTTCTCGGCGGCGCTGCGCGGGTCGGCCGCGATCCCAGCCCTGCGCAACTTGCGCCGGAACGCGGCCATCGTCGGGCCCAGGTCGCTGATCCGCTCCGGCTCCGGCAACACCGATGCCTCGACCTGGCGGGTGGCGGTGTCGTCCAGGGTGCGGACGGTGTCGACGACCGCGCTGGCATGCCGCACCGTCAATCGGCCCTCCTCGAGAGCGGTGAGCGTGGCCGGCAGCCGGTGCACCAGGTCGCTGGCGGTGTGGATCCTCGCCTGCGCGCCGGTCACCGATTCGGCGAGCGCGGTCTTGACGTCCTCCTTCGCCCACTGGCGGTCCAGTTTCGGCGCCGGAGCCCCGGCGTGGGGTTCGTCGATCAGGGCGGCGATCATCCGGGTCTGCAGCGCAGCGGCCCAAGCCTGCAGCCGTTCCAGCCCGACCAGCGCGTCCACCCGCCCCGCCTGCGACAACCGAGCCGGATCGAGCTGCGCGAGCACACCGGCGGTGGCTGATCCTGGTGTCACGTTCACCGTCCACGCCGCCGCCGAATTCGGGTGCAGCCGCACCTCCCACGCGTTCGGCACATGCGCGAACGCGTCTGTCCGATCGAACTCCACTGCTTGAGTCATAGCGCCAAGCTAGCCCGAGGGTCTGACAATCTCCGCAAGACGATTCCCCCTATCCACAAAGCAGATTCCGTCCATTTTGATCTTCACGCGAGAGCGGCACGAGACCAAGCCGGAACGCGACCCGGCAACGCAACGCAGCACGAAGATCAACTGACCGCCGTCGCCGCCCACCCAGAGTGAGCAGAGCTGGAACGCGACCCGGCAACGCAACCAAAGAAAGATCAAACTGCCCCCGTCGCTGCCTACCCCGAGTGAGCAGAGCCGGATCGCGACCCGGCAACGCAACCAAAGCAAAGGTCAAACCGTCCCGTCGCCGCCGACAGGGGCGACCACAACAAGACCGCAACCCGGCAGAGCAACCAAAGTGAAGATCAAACTGACCGCC
>DASTXN010000171.1:0-67094 GCA_035765515.1 Jatrophihabitantaceae bacterium
GACCCGACCAGAGCGTTTCGACGGTGGCCGTTGCGCTGGCTCAATGCGATTCCGGTTCCGGTCACGAAGACCAGCAGGCACGGCAGCGACACCCACGCGGCCGCTGCGAACGTGTCGTTCAGTGCGAGGTAGCCGATCGCCGAGAGCGTGATCGTCACGGCGAGTGCAGCGGCGACGCGCCCGAGCCAGTTCGGCAGAGCGACATACCTGCGTCGAACGGCACGCATCGCGCCAACGGCCACGCCGGCGATCAGCAGCATCTTCACGCCGTCCAGCCGGTTGATCGAATCGGATACCGCCCCGGCGACACCAGCGTCGCGGCTGCTGACAATGCCGGAACTCAGCCACAGACCGAGAGCCAATTGCACGAGCGATACCGTGGCCGCGGCCAGACCGCCGGCCAGAACGAGACGACGCGACAGTATCGCCCGTTCGCTGAGTGCGCGGGCCAGCGACCAGGTGACGACCGCGAGGAACCCCGCCGGCAGGCCCTCGGTGAGGACGTATTGGAGCGCTACCGCGTCCTGATTCCCCGTGTAGTTGCTCAGGATCTGTGTGCCGGAGGAGCGAACTTCGGACGATGAGCTGAATACGAGCAGTCCCGCGATCCAGGACAACGAATACCCGACGCCTGCGGCGAGCGTTAGCCGGAGTCGCGTCTCGCGATCCCGGAGCGCGCCGGCCGGAGAACTCGGTAGGGGACAGGTAGTCACGATGCATCTCCCTCGGTGGTGTCCAGGTTGGCGAGTGCGCGCCCGATCAGGGTGATGAGGCGCGCGCGGTCGGTTGGGGTGAACCCGGTGAACGCGTGCTCGTTCACGCCGGCGGCCAGGCTGGAGATGGTGTCCCGCAGATCGGCGTCGTGGACAGCCAGGTAGACCCGCTGGTAGCGGTTGTTGTGCGGATCGCGCTCGCGCCGGACGAGTCCGCGTGTCGCCATTCGCTTCAACATCTCCGTGAGCGTGGCCGCGTCGATGCCGGTGCGCCGAGAGATCTCGAGTTGAGTCAGGCCGTCCTCGCGCCATAGGCAGGCCAGCACGCCCCATTGGGTCGTGGTGAGGCCGTGCTCGGCGAGCAGCGAGTTGAACTCCGCGGTCATCTTCTTGGCGAGCTGCGCGACGAGGAACCCCAGACTCTGGCCCAGGTCGAATCCCTCGGGGTGTCCTAGCTCAGTTCGTGTACGCATGATTCGTATACTAACAGCCAAGGTCGCTTCAGCGCGACTATTTGGAAAGTGGGCCCGAGACGGATTGCGGCGAAGCGACGCTCCCGTGCGGTGGGAGACGTTTGCCGCACGCGCACTAGTCAGCTATCTTTACTACACCGTCGTGGGTAGAGGTAGCCTGCGAACCTCGCGGGTTCAGACGGCCGATGGAGCGAGAAGTGGCATGAAGGACGAGCAATCGGTGAATCTAGGGGTGTCGTTGTTCATCCCGTACCGGTACACCGAGGACCGAATCTTCCGGGCTCTTCAGGACGCCGGGTTCGACGATTGGACGCTCGCGCAGTGCCGCGTGTTCCAGCGTGTCGCCCAGGACGGCTCGCGCCTCACCGATCTGGCGGAGCAGGCGCAAATGAGCAAGCAGAGCGCCGGCGTGCTGGTGGATCAGCTGGAACGGCTGGGCTATGTGCGCCGGATTCCCGACCCTTCGGACGGTCGCGCCCGGTTGATCGTGATCGAGGAGCGAGGCCGGCGCGCGGCCGAGGTGGCCAGCGCGACACTCGAGGAGATCCTCGCGGAGTGGAAGGCCTACCTGGGCACCCGCAACTTCACGCTGTTGCACCAGATCCTGGACCAACTGCGCGAGATCACCGACCCGTACGCGCGATAGCGGGCCGCCCCGTCCCGTCTTGACAATGGTCAAAGATGCTGACTATATTTAGTCAACGATCCTGACGGATACGTCGGCGGCTGACAGTGGTCGCCGCCCCTCACCCGGGCGCGCAAACGCCCGCACTCGCCCCTGCACAGAAAGCGAAACGCCATGAGATTTCTTGTCCTCGGAGCAACCGGGCGCACCGGAGTCCTGTTCGTCAAGAAGGCGCTCGACGAGGGACACCAGGTCACCGCACTCGTTCGAAGAGCGGACGCGACCGTCGACTCACGTGCTCAAGTCGTCAGCGGCGACGTCACCGACTCTGCAGCGATCGCGGCGGCCGCCCGAGGTCACGACGCGATCATCAGCACGCTCGGAGTCAAAAGCGCCCGCAAGAACCCGACGCTCATCACCGACACCGTCCGAGCCGTCATCGCGTCGACGAAAACCTCAGGCGTCGACCGCTTCGTCGTCGTGTCGGCCTTCGGAGTCGGCGACTCACTCGCCAAGGCGTCGTTCCTCGTAGCCCCCCTGTTCCGCACCCTGCTCCGGAAGACCTACGCGGACAAGGCCGCGTCGGAAGTCCTCCTGAAGGCCAGCGAGCTGAATTGGACCCTCGAATACCCGGGCGCGTTGAACGACCGGGACCGCACCCGCTATACCGCTGTCGCGCTCGAGGACGTCACAAAGCTGCCCGTCTTTCCGTCAACGTCTCGCTCGAACGTCGCGGACTTTCTCCTCCGTTCCGCCGTCCAAGGCACCTTCATCCGAAAGATCGTCGTCGTCACCGACACCAAGTAGATGCGAAAGCGCGAGCACGTGCGCCTCGGCGACCCGTCACTGAGCAAGTCGCGCGGCAACTCGCCGACCCGGCCGCGCACTGCGCGCGGCCAGACGATCAGGAAGGCTTCATCGTGATTCTCGTGACCGGTGCGACCGGCAATGTCGGTACCGAAACCGTTCGGCTCCTGGCCGGCCAGCACCAGCGCGTCCGGGCCCTGGTGCGCGACCCCGCACGCCTGCGGGGCGTCGAGGGCGGGCGGGCGGGAGTCGAGGTCGTCACCGGCGATTTCGACGACCCTGGTTCGCTCGACCCGGCAATGCGAGGCATCGACACCGTCGTGCTCGTCAGCCCCGCCGTCCCGCACCAGGAGATCGCTGCCATCGACGCCGCCGTCCGCGCCGGGGTTACCCACGTGATCAAGGCGACCAGCAAGGCGTCGGCTGATTCACCGGTCGAGCGCCGTCGCGGTCAGGCCCAGATCGAGCAGTATCTGCAAGGAACGGACCTGGCCTGGACGCTGCTGCGCTCCAATGCCTACCTACAGAACCTGCTGGCCCTCGCCCCCGTCATCAAGCAGACGAGCGGATTCGTCATGTCATCCGGCGACGGACAAGTCGGCATGGTCGACGCTCGCGACGTCGCTGCCGTCGCCGCCACCATCGCCACCAGCCCTGGCAAGCACGCAGGAGCGACCTACTGGCCCACCGGGCCCGCGCTCATCAGCTACACCGACGTCGCCGAGGAGCTATCGGCCGATCTCGGCCACCAGATCGACTACCGACGCGCTTTGCCCGACGAACACCGCGAACTCATGATCCAGGCAGGCTTGCCGGACCCGATCGCGACGTCCAATGCCAAGGCCTTTGAACTCATTGCCGAAGGCGACGCTGCATGGATTACCGACGACGTCCACGCCGTCACCGGCAACCCGCCCCGCGACCTGCACACCTTCCTCGCGGACCATCTCGCCGCGTTCAGGTGAACCAGCGCCGATCTCGCGTTCGCTCTCAGGCTGCAGAAAGGAAACACCGCGCCCACTGGTATCACCGGCGGAGTCGATACGCACGAGATGGTCTTGATTCACCGGGTAATCCGGCGCGAGTTCCGTCGGCTGCCCGGCCGTCGGAGCGGAGCTGCCGGGGTGGACCATGAGCGCCGACGCCGCCGCCGGCGAGCGGATGGCCGCCCGCATCGACGCGATGATGCCGACACTGCTCGAACACCTTGCCGAGGAAGAGCAGGAACTGCTCCCGATCGTCTCTCGCACCCTCACCCAGAGCGAATGGGATGCGCTCGGCAAGCACGACATGAGTGCAATCCCGGCTACCCGGCGGCTGATCATCCTCGGCCACATCGTCGAGGAGGCCGACGATGCCGAGCGGCGCAAGTTCCTGCAGGTCGTGCCTGCCCCTGCCCGGCTGGCCTTCCGGCTGATCGGTCGCCGCCAGTTCGCCCGCGCAACCAACACCATTCGCGGCTGAGCCGGTAGGTCGAGCAGCGGTCGGATTGGCGTCGAGGCCGGATCCGATCCACCCCGGAATCTCGCCTCGGGCCGGTAGGGCACAGTGGTCGTCGATGACGATTCTGGAAACTGTGCCGGCGGGTGCGTCGACCGACGCGGACGCGTTGTATTCGGCGTTCACGAATTGGGTCGACGAGCAAGGCATCACGTTGTACCCGGCGCAGGACGAGGCGATCCTCGAACTGGTCACCGGCACGAACGTCGTGCTGGCCACGCCGACCGGATCCGGCAAGTCACTTGTCGCGGTCGCCGCGCACTACTTCGCGATGGCGGCCGGTGTCCGGTCGGTGTACACGGCACCGATCAAGGCACTGGTCAGCGAGAAGTTCTTCGCCCTGTGCGCGATCTTCGGCTCCGACAACGTCGGCATGATCACCGGCGACGCGTCGGTCAACGGCGACGCGCCGATCCTGTGCTGCACCGCGGAGATCCTCGCGAACATCGCGCTGCGCACCGGCGCCGCGAGCGACCTCGGCGTCGTGATCATGGACGAGTTCCACTTCTACGCCGACCCCGATCGTGGCTGGGCCTGGCAGGTGCCGCTGCTGGAACTGACGCGGGCACAGTTCCTGCTGATGTCCGCGACCCTCGGCGACACCCGCGAGCTCGCCGACGACCTCGCCCGCCGCACCGGCCGGCCGAGCGTCACTGTCGCCGGCGCAGAACGTCCGGTGCCGCTACACCACTACTACGCGGTGACCCCCTTGCACGAGACGATCACCGACCTGCTCGCGGGCGGGCAGGCGCCGATCTACGTCGTGCACTTCACTCAGGCCGCTGCGCTCGAGCACGCGCAGTCACTGACCAGCGTCAACGTCGCATCGCGTGCCGAGCGCGACATCATCGCCGAGACGATCGGCGAGTTCCGGTTCACCGCCGGCTTCGGCAAGGTGCTGTCACGGCTGGTGCGCCACGGCATCGGCGTGCACCATGCCGGAATGCTGCCGAAGTACCGGCGCCTGGTCGAACAGCTCGCGCAGGCCGGCCTGCTGAAGGTCATCTGCGGCACGGACACCCTCGGCGTCGGCATCAACGTCCCGATCCGCACGGTCGTGTTCGCGGCGTTGAGCAAGTACGACGGCGTGCGCCAGCGGCAACTGCAGGCGCGCGAGTTCCACCAGATCGCCGGACGGGCCGGGCGCGCCGGATTCGACACGGCGGGGACGGTCGTCGTGCAGGCCCCGGACCACGAGGTCGAGAACGCCCGACTGCTGGCCCGCGCCGGCGACGACGAGAAGAAGAAGCGCCGGATCGTGCGCAAGAAGCCACCCGAAGGCTTCGTCTCGTGGGGCCAGAACACACACGAGCGGCTGCAGACCGCGGCGCCCGAAGCGCTCGTTCCGCAGTTCGCGGTCACGCCCGCGATGGTGCTGAACGTCATCGCCCGGCCGGGTGACGCGTTCAGCGCGATGCGAAATCTCATTCTCGGCAATCACAGCAGTTTCGCGGCCAAGCGCGTGCAGGTTCGCGCCGCGATACGTGCCTACCGCGCGCTGCTCGCCGCAGGCGTGATCGAGCGCCTCGATACCCCCGACGCGACCGGACGCACGGTCGCACTCACCGCCGACCTGCCGTTGAACTTCGCGCTGAACCAGCCGCTGTCGACCTTCGCGCTCGCCGCGCTCGACCTGCTCGATCGCGAATCCGACAGTTACCCGCTCGACGTCGTGTCGGTCTTCGAAGCAACCCTCGAGGATCCGCGGCAGATCCTGCGGGCGCAGGAGTCCCGCGCTCGTGGTGAGGCCGTCGCTGCCATGAAGGCCGAGGGCATCGAGTACGACGAGCGGATGGAGCTGCTGGACGACGTCACGCATCCGCAGCCGCTCGCCGACCTGCTCGGCGCCGCGTTCGCGATCTACCGGCAGAGCCACCCCTGGCTGTCGGAGGATCAGCTCGCCCCCAAGTCGGTCGTGCGCGACATGTGGGAGCGCGCGATGACGTTCACCGAGTTCGTGTCCTTCTACGGCCTGGTCCGCAGCGAGGGACTCGTGTTGCGCTACCTGTCCGACGCTTACCGCACGCTGCGGGCGTCCGTCCCCGACAGCGCCCGCACCGACGCGCTCGACGACATCACCGAGTGGCTCGGCGCGCTGGTGCGCCAGGTCGACTCCAGCCTGCTGGACGAGTGGGAACAGCTGACCGCGGGCGGTTCCCCCGACTCCGTCGTCGAAATCGCCGTGCCGGTGTCGCTCACCGAGAACGTCCGGGCGTTCACCGTCCTGGTCCGCAACGCGATGTTCCGCAGAGTGGAGCTCGCGGCCCTGGGCCGCTACGACGAACTCGGCGAACTCGACGCAGCCGCCGGATGGACGGCCGAGCGCTGGCGCGAGGCGATCGAGGGCTATTACGCCGAGTACGACCGGCTGCCCACCGGCGCCGACGCGCGCAACCCGGCGCTGCTGCAGGTCGAGCGCACCACCGCGCAGTGGCTGGTGCGGCAGGTGTTCGACGATCCCGAGGGCGACCACGACTGGGGCATCCGGGCGAGCATCGATCTGGCCGCCAGCGACGACACCGGCGAGCCGGTCATCACCGTCACCGCGGTCGGCCCGCTCTAGCCCGCTCGTCAGCCGCAGGCGCATCGTGCGCTCGCCGGTCAGGGCGTGATGGACTCCAGGTCGTCCAGGAGGCTCGGGTGGGCGGGCTGCCAGCCCAGTGCCGCGCGTGTGCGGTTGCTGCTGGACGGCTGATCGGCCGCGAATATCGGGCCGAGCGGGCCGAACGCGTCCGCGGGCACCGACTCGACAGGCAGGCCGAGCCGGCGACCGATCACCGCGGCGATATCGCGCACCGGGTCGCCCTCGTCGGCCACGGCGTGCCAGGAGGTGCCCGCCGGGGCCTGGTCAAGGGCGAGCCGGAAGAGGACGGCCGCGTCGAGCGCGTGCACGGCCGGCCAGCGCTGCGTGCCGTCGCCCGGGTAGCCGGACACGCCCGTTCGCCGCGCGATGCCGGTGAGCACGCCGGCGAAGCCGCCCCGGCCCTCGTTGTGGACGGTGCGAGGCAGCCGGACGGCGGTGCTGCGAACTCCGCGCGCGGCCAGGCCGAGGACCGCCGTGACCGTGCGGCCGCGACCGCCGACCGGGCCGTCGGTCGGAAGCGGGTCGTCCTCGGTGGAGGCTCGACCCGGCACCCACGGCGTTCCGGAGACGGTGACGAGGGGGCGGTCGCTGCCGATGAGCGTCTCGGCGATGGCCGACAGCGCCGCGCTCTCCTCGGTGATCGCGTGGGCGAGAGCGTCCGGGCTGCTGAAGTCGTTGGCGAAGGCCAGGTGGATAACCCCATCGGCCTGGGCCGCGCCGGCACGCACGACGTCGAGGTCTGCGAGCGCGCCCCGGATCGTCCCGGCGCCGGCCGCCTTGGCGGACTGCTCGGACGTATCGGAGCGGGCGAGTGCGAGGACGGTGTGGCCGTTGCCGAGCAACTCGGCGATGACCGCGGAGCCGATCAGGCCGGTGCCGCCGGTGACGAAGACGTGCATGGAGCTCTCCTACCAGTGATGGGACTGTTGTCGCATCACCCTACGCGGTGATGCGACAGAAGTCCCATCACTTAGGATGGCCTGATGGCACGGTGGCAACCTGGGGCGCGCGAGCGGCTCGTCGTGGCCGCGGTCGACCTGTTCACCGAGCAGGGATATGACGGCACGACGGTGGCCCAGATCGCCGAGCGTGCGGGCGTCACCAGGAGCACCTTCTTCCGGCACTTCACCGACAAGCGCGAGGTGCTCGCGGCGGGCCAGGAGACCCTGAGCGGGCTGCTCGCCGAAGGAATCGCCGAGGCCCCGGCCGGCGCGAGCCCGCTGGCCGCGGTGACGGCAGGGCTGGTCCGCGTGTCCAGCGAGATGGGCGCGTTCAACCGCGACCTGGGCCCGCGCATGAAGGCGGCCATCGCGGCCAGCGCCGAGCTCCAGGAGCGCGCGGCTCTCAAGACCGTCGGGCTCGCCGCGGCAATGACGGCGGCGCTGGTCGCCCGCGGCATCCCCGAACCGACTGCTCAGCTGGCCGGCGAGTTGGGCGTCCTGGCATTCAAGCGGGGCTATGCCGAGTGGTCCGAGAAGGATCGCGGCGAGGGTGACGACCTGGCGCGGTACTGCCTGGCGGCACTGGACGAGCTGCGGGCGGCGTCCGCGTCGCTGGGCTGACGCGCTCGCCGCGCAGGCGCGCCCGACCGGGTTGTTCGGCTCAGGCGTCGCGGCGCAGCACCAGGAACACCGCGACGGCCACCAGCATCGCGCTGATCCCGACAAAAATCCCGGCCTCGATCCACTGGAACGTCCAATAGCGGCCGGCGGGTTGGTAGACGCTGCGGAAGTGATAGCCACTCTGTGCCAGGCAGGCGTTCATCTGGTCCCTGGTCACCAGGTGGACGCACCTGGGTATTTGGATCGGCCCGATCGGTCCGGTCACCACGTGCCCGTTGTGGACCAGGTCGTTGCTGAACGACCACGCCCCGGCCGGTGCGCCGCCCTTGCCCTTGCCCGAGTCGAGGACCGTCACCGCTGTCTCGTAGTGCGGTCGCACCCAGTTTTCGATCGACAATCGCACCAAAACGAACCCGCCGACCGTGGTCGCGATCGCGGGCAGGATCCGCCGCCATGCAACGCCGGCGAGCAAGCCGAGCGCGGCCGCGAACAGCGTGTACGCGGCCGGAGACAATCCCTGCAGGTCGAACTGCAGCGGGTCGAACCGGTTGCCGTGATAGGCGTTCATCGTCTTCGACCACCAGGTGACCATGACCGACAGCGCGATACCGGCCAGCAGCGACGTCACCAGCAGCGTGGTGACCTTCGCGGCCAGCCACCGTCGCCGGGAAACGGACTGCGTCCACGCGAGCACGTTCGTCCCGCTGTCGTACTCGCGCCCGATCGAGGTAGCGCCCCAGAACACGCCGATGAGTAACGGGACGGCCACGGTCAGGTTGACCAGGTCCATGATCGCGCCGTCGCCGCGGAACAGGTTCAGGTCGCCGCAGATCGAACTCGACGGGGAGCACGCGGCCATCGCGGAGTGGTAGTCGTGCGCCATCGTGACGCCAGTGATCGCGAGCAGGATCGCGAGTGCCCCGAGCAGAGCGGCGGCCGTCGCGGCCTGCATGCGGTGCTGCCGCCAGATCAACCAGGTCATGACGCCACCGTCCCCAGGTACTGCGCTCGTTCGAGCGGATGTTGCGAACCGAGGTAGGCGAGCACGATGTCCTCCAGGCCGAGCTCGTCCACCTGCCACGCCGGATCGTGCACCGGCCCGTTCAAGCGCACCCACAGGTTCGTCTGACGCGGCGTGGATTCGCGTTGCAGCACAACGTGATCCCGCTCGATGGCTGACGTGTCACGATGGGCGGACGTCAGGATTCGATGCGACGCCAGCACGTCGTCGATGTCCGCCGCGAGCATCGTCTGCGAGGCCGCGAGTACCACCAGGTAGTCGCAGATCCGCTCGAGGTCGGCGACCAGGTGGCTGGACAGCACGACGGTCAGATCCCCATCGGCGACTGCAGTGGCCAGCGAGGACAGGAACTCGCGGCGGGCGAGCGGATCCAGCGCGGCAACCGGCTCGTCCAGCAGCAGGACGCGGGGGCGCTTGCCCAGGCACAGTGCGAGCGCAACCTGCGCCCGTTGCCCGCCGGAGAGAGTGCGGATCGGTTGCTCGAAGGGGATCTGCAGCGCATGCAGCCGCTCACGCGCGACGGCATCGTCCCACCGCGGGTTCATCGCGGCTCCGAACCGCAGGTGGTCCTCGGCGTTCCAGCGCTTGTGCAACGGGATCTCCTGCGCGAGGAAGCCGACGTCGCTGAGGAACGCGACGTCGTCGCTCGGGCGCCGTCCGCAGACCTCGAGGTCACCGGTGGTCGGCGTGCTCAGCCCTGCCAGCATGCGCAGCAGCGTGGTCTTGCCCGCGCCGTTCGCGCCGACCAGTCCGCACACGCGACCCTCGGGTATCGAGAGGGTGCAGTCCTGGACGGCCCACTTGCCGCCGAAGCGGCGGCCGAGGCCGTGGGTCGTCAACGCCGCGGTCATGCCGTCGCCTCCTCGGCCTTCGTAGCCATGAGCGTCGAGCGGACCATGCTCTCGATGTCCGCATCGCGCATCCCGGCCTTGCGGGCCTTGGCGATCCACGTCGCGAGGCCGCGTGCCAGGAGCATGTGCGTGCCGGCCGGGGGACCGTCCGGGCGGCGCAGCACGAACGTGCCGATGCCCTGCCGGCCCTCCACCAGCCCCTCATGTTCGAGTTCGCGATACGCCTTCAGCACCGTGTTGGCGTTGATCGCGAGCGCGCCCACAACCTCTTTGACCGTCGGGAGCCGGTCGCCCTCGCGCAGCACGCCGGTCAGCAGGGCCTGCCGGACCTGTTCGGCGAGCTGGGCGTAGGGCGGCACATTGGATTTGGTCGCGAGCCGGAACAGCATCATGTGAGCAACCCTTCTAGTTATCTAGATGATTAGATAAAGCCAGATCGTGCGTCAAGGGGGATAGCTGAGAATTCGCGCTGAAGGCGTCACGTTTCGCAGTCGCCGTGCGTCGTATGGACAACGGGTACGGCATGGGCGGCGAGAGGAGCGGGCGATGGAACAGGTGCAACCGAGGGCGCAGACGCTGGCGGCGCAGGGGCTGGCGAACCGGATCGTGCGGGTGCTGCTCAGCACGCCGCTGATCTGCCTGGGGATCGGTAGGCGCCTGGTCACCCTCTACGTCGTGGGCCGCAAATCCGGGCGGCGGTACACGATCCCGGTCGCGTACACGCGCGTCGACGACAGCCTGCTGATCGGCACGCCGTTCGGCTGGGGACGCAACCTGCGCACCGGCGAACCGGTGACGATCCGGCTCAAGGGCCGGCGCCGGCCCGCCGACGTGCGGGTGATCTCGGACGAATCCGGCGTCGTCGAGGCGTACGCGACCATGGCGCGGGACAACCACAACTTCGCCAACTTCAACAAGATCTCCTTGTCGGACGACGGCACTCCCGATCCCGCGGACCTGCACGCGGCCTGGGCGGCCGGGGCACGTGCGTTCGTGCTCACCCCGCGCTGACCGCGGCGGGAGTGTCGGACCGCTATCTGCATTGCGGCGAGGGCGGTTGCCCTACGGTGGCGTGCGATGCGCGCATGCGCGTCCGTCGATGTAGGAGCGCCCGATGGCCCGTGGCTCGTACCCGGTGCTGGATCGTCCGTGGCGACGGCCCGGCGCTGTCGGCTACGGGCTCACGCGGCTGCGTCAGATCGCCCGTCCGCCCATCTCGATCTACGAGCCGCGGCCGGGTGACCTGATCATCGAGCGGGACGTGCCCGTCCCGATGCGCGACGGCACGGTGCTGCGCGTGAACGTGCACCGGCCTATCGACGGCGACGTCGTGCCCGTGCTCATGTCCGCCCACCCGTACGGCAAGGACGATGTCCCGCACCGCGAGGGGCGCCGGCCGCGGATCCCCTTGCAGTATCGGATGATGCGCGCGCCGATGCCGATTCGGCACTCGGACCTCACCAGCTGGGAAGCGCCCGATCCTGTGTGGTGGGTGAAGCAGGGATACGCGGTGATCAACGCGGACCTGCGAGGAGCCGGCAAGTCCGACGGCGTCTGCACCCTGCTGTCCGATCAGGAGGCCGAGGACTATCACGACCTGATCGAGTGGGCCGCCAAGCAGCCGTGGTCGACCGGCGCGGTCGGGATGCTCGGCGTCTCCTACCTCGCGATGGCGCAGTACAAGACGGCCGCGCTGCGCCCGCCGAGCCTGAAGGCGTTCTGCCCGTGGGAGGGCATGACCGACATCTACCGCGACATGATGCGTCCAGGTGGCCTGCTGGAGGACGGCTTTGTGCGGCTCTGGACGGCAGGCACGCGGCGCAAGACCCGGCTGGGCATCGACCTCGGCGAGGGACGAATCGCCCACCCGCTGCGCGACGACTGGTGGACCTCGATGGTGGCCGACCTCAAGCACATCCAGACGCCGATGCTGGTGTGCGCCAGCTTCTCGGACAACAATGTGCACACCCGCGGGTCCTTTCGCGCCTTCGAGCAGGTCGGTTCGTCGGACAAGTTCGCGTACACGCATCGCGGCGGCAAGTGGTCGGTCTTCTACAGCGAGGAGGCGCGCAAGGTCCAACTCGCCTTCTTCGACCGGTACCTGCGCGATGCCGACGTGGAGCCGCCGCCGCGGATGCGGCTGGAGGTCCGCGAATCGCGCGACACCGTGGTCGACGTCCGGGACGAGTCGGAGTGGCCGCTCGCGCGCACCCAGTGGCGTCCGCTGTACCTCGCGCCGCACGGTGTGTTGAGCGACGAGCCTTCGGTCGAGGACGGTCAGATCACCTTTGCCACAAGGCGCAATGCGGCTGCGTTCACTTTCACTGTGCCCGCAGACCTGGAAGTGACCGGTCCGATGGCCGCCCGGTTGTGGGTTTCGGTCGACGGTGCCGACGACGCGGACCTGTGTGTGGGCGTCGAGAAGTGGCGCGGCAACCGGTACGTCGATTTCGAAGGATCCTTCGGCTGGGGGCGCGACCGCGTGACCACCGGCTGGCAGAAGCTGTCGCTGCGTGCGCTGGACGAGTTCGCCTCGACTCCCGGCCAGCCGGTGCACGACTACCTCGATCCCGCGCCGCTCACGCCCGGCGAGATCGTCCCGGTCGACATCGCGCTCGGCCCGTCCGCGACGCTGTTTCGCGCGGGGGAGTCGCTGCGCTTCGTCGTCGCGGGGCGCTGGCTGTCGAACCGCAATCCGCTGGCGGGCCAGTTCCCCGCGCACTACCGGCGCGGACCGGCTGCGCGGTGCACGCTGCACTGGGGACCGGACCGTCCAGCCCACCTGCTCGTCCCGGTGATCCCGGCTCAAGGGCCCGAGCCGGCGGACGGGTTCGCGCCGAGCACCGGGCTGGCGCCGAGCTGACCGCCCGATCTCGTGATCCGTTCGAAGATGATCGGGCGCGACGGCGGAAATTACCCTACGGTGTCCTGCGATGCGTGGCGGCCACGTGTCCTAGGACGTAGGAGCATTTCGATGGCTCGTGGTTCGTTTCCGGTGCTGCACCGTCGTGCGGGAGGGCGTCGCCGATGGATAGCGCTCGTGTGTGCCCCACTCTCGGTGATCAGCCTGTGCAGCGTGATCACCGCGGCGACTGCGGACACGGCAGCGGCTGTCGCGACGGCCGAACAAGGTCCTACCGTCATCGCGAGCTGGGGTCAGTTCCAGGAATCCAGGTACACCGCGACCGCGGTGCCGCCGACCACGGACTTGCCGGTGGGGGTCGAGGCCTCGGCGTTGGCCGCGGGCGGAGACTTCGCTATGGCACTCGGGTCAGACGGCGCCGTCTATACCTGGGGCTACAACGCTGCGGGCGAGCTGGGCACCGCGCAGGCCCTCGGCAGCCTTACTCCGATCTTTGATCCCGTCCGCGTGGTGTTGCCGAACGGTGCCACGGCGACGTCGATCGCGGCGAGCTCCACGGGAGGCTTAGGTCCGGGTAGGGCCTTCGCGGTGGGATCGGACGGCGTCGCCTACTACTGGGGCGCCCGGGACTACTGCCACAGCGCGAACACCGACGTGCCCGTCGCCCTGCCACTACCTGCCGGGGTGCGGGCGCGGGAAGTGGCGGGCAACGCGTTGGCCACCTTCGTGCTGGGCGATGACGGCAACGTCTACTCGACCGGGAACAACTATCTCGGGAACCTGGGAACCGGCTCGACCGAGTCGCAGGACTGCACACCGAGCCGGGTCGCGTTGCCCAGCGGCGTCACGGCCACCGCGATCGATGCTGGCTCGCAGTTCGCGCTGGCGGTGGGTTCGGACGGCCATCTCTACGCCTGGGGTGACAACTCCCAGGGGCAACTGGGCATGGGGTTCACGACTGGCGGCGACCAGAGCACCCCGGTTTGGGTCAGGATTCCAGACGGGGCTCCGACCGCGATCGCGGCCGGCAACGCGCACGGTCTCGCCGTGGGCTCGGACGGGCGCCTCTATGGCTGGGGCGAGAACGCATTCGGCGCGGTGGGCGACGGCTCGACTCTCGACCGGACCGCACCTGTCCCGGTCGGATTGCCGGATGGCGTGACGCCGACCGCGATAGCTGCGAACAACCAGTCGCTGGCCCTCGGTTCGGACGGTCGGCTGTACGGCTGGGGCTACAACTACAACGGTGAACTGGGTGACACCGCCACCACCACGCGCCTCACGCCCCAACCCGTTGCGCTGCCGGACGGCGCTAGGACGGAGGCCATTGCGGCCGGGGTCGGCTTCACCCTCGCGCTCGTTGACGCAATCGCGCCGCAGTTCACGCGAGCGACGCCTCCGACGACGGCAACCGCAGGCTCCAGCCTGGACTACACCTTCGGCGCCTCGGGACTGCCGGCTCCGTCCTACCGGCTTGCTGACGCAGCGCCGTCCTGGCTGCACATCGACGCGTCCAGCGGTGAGCTGACCGGAACCCTGCCGTCCGACGCCAGCACGTTCAGTTTCTCGGTGACCGCGACGAACCTGGCAGGCACGGCGACGGCAGGTCCGTTCACCGTGACGGTGCCACTGCACCCTGTCGAGGTGTCGGGAACGGTCGACGGTGCCGGTCGCCCGGTTGCTGACGCCCTCGTCGACGTCTGTGTTGCGGGCGGATCGGTGTGTCAGCACGCGACGACCGACGGGAACGGCGCGTTCACGGTGATGATGACCCCGAACACCGCTGTGGAGGTGACGGCATATCCGCCGCAGGGCAGCGGGCTGGATACAGGTAGCTCCGGAGAGCTGTTCGTCCCGACCTCCGGCCTGGACGCGGTCGCTGTGCACCTGCCGGCCCTGACTACGTTGGGTGCTGGCATCTCGGTGACCTCCGGGCAGGTGGGCACCACAGCCGGAGGCCAGCCGGTCTTCCACTGGGCGCAGGCGGCGACCCTGCGGGCCAGCAACTGCGCGAACGGGACCGGCGTGATGACCCTCGTCGGCGAGAACACGTCCACGGGCCAGTACGAGTACCACGCCTACCCCCTCACCGAAGATCCGGCCGGATCGGGCGGGTACACAGGCACGCTGCCACCGCAGTACCCGATCCACGGACCGGTCGAGATCAAGCAGACGGTGACCTGCGCCGGCCAGTCCGAGGTGGAGCCACAGTCCGGTCTGACCGCCGGCGGGGAGAGCATCACGATCTCCGGAGCGGGCGTAGGCGGTGCCACCGCGGTCCAGTTCGGCACCGTCGCGGCCACCGATCTGCAGTCCGTCTCGGACGACCTGCTGACCGCCACCGCGCCGCCCGGATCAGGCACGGTCCCGGTCGAGGTCACCCTGGCGTCGGGCGACACCGTGGCGGCCGGGGAGTACACCTACGTCGCCGCGAATGACGTGCCCGGCCTGGATCAGGCGAGCTACCAAGCCGCCACTGACGCCACGACCGCGTCCGGCCCGGCGCCGCAAGCGCAGGTGCAGCCGGACTCGGCCGGGGCCGTCCGCCTGACTGCGCATTCCGCGACGCCGCGGTCCGGGTTGTTGGCCGACACGAGTTCGAACTCGGACACGCTCGCCACGATCGCCAAGTGGGTCTACAAGAACTTCCCCGGCGGTGCGGCGGCCACGCTGCGCAGCGCGATCGCCACCGCGATGCTCGCGGCGAAGCCGACCTGTGACAGCGATCGGGCCGCGTTGAAGGCGTCGGTGCACCTGCTGGTGGCGGCTGCGGTGATGACTGCCATCGCCGACATCAGCCCGCTCCTTGTGGTCGGCGCGGAGGCGCTGCTGAGCGCGTTGGTGGACCCGATCATCGCCGGATTGCTGGAACCGGCGGTGGCCTTCCTGGTCGCGAAGCTCGTCGGGGTGATCCTCAACAAGATGATCGACGCCATGCTTGACGCGGCGATCGACGCGGTGCTCGGTCGGTGCCCGAACCACCAGACCAACGCGCTCATCGACCCGTCCGGCACTGTCCTGGACACCAACGGCAATCCGGTCAGCGGTGCCACGGTGACGATCCTGCGCTCGGACACCGAGGCCGGCCCCTTCACCGTTGTGGACGCGACCCAGCCGGGCATCGAGCCGGCGATCAACCCCGAGATCAGCAATGCGGACGGAGTGTTCCACTGGGACGTGCGCTCGGGTTATTACGAGGTGCGCGCACGCAAGGCGGGATGCACGGTTCCCGGCCACGCCGATCAGGACACAGCCACGACCGGCCCGCTGCCGGTTCCGCCGCCGCAGGTCGGGCTGACCCTCACGCTGGCCTGTCCGGACGAACTCCCGGCGCCGACTCCGACCGTGACCGCGCTGACCGTGGCCACCGGCCCACCGTCCGGCGGAACCGACGTGGTCGTGTCGGGCAGCGGCTTCGCCCCGGGAGCGACGGTGACTGTGGGCGGCGCGCCGGCCACGACCGTGACGTACCTGGGTCCGAACGCGCTCGAACTCACCACGCCGGCCCACTCGGCGGGTCCGGCTGACGTCGTGGTGCACACCGCCGGTGGAGACAGCGCGACCAATGGCGCGGATCGGTTCAGCTACGGCACGGTCCCGCTGGTGACCGCGTTGAGCGTGACGAGCGGCCCGGTCACCGGGGGCACCGTCGTGACCATCACCGGCAGCGGGTTCACCGGCGCGACAGCGGTCGCCTTCGGCGGCATGCCGGGCAGCGATCTGAGCGTCAGCTCCGACACCCAGTTGACGGTCACCACTCCGGCTGTCAGCTCCGGTGGCGCGGTGGACGTCAAGGTCATCACTCCGATCGGGGCCAATCCCGCCGGCGACCCGGCGAGGTTCACCTACATTGACCTGCCCGCACCGGTTTGCTCGGCTGTGACAGCCACGGCTCGGCCCAAGCGCGACACGACCGTCCAGCTGTCCTGTGCCGGCGAGGACGTCGTCTATGACCTGCCCGGTCAGCCGGACCACGGAACGCTGTCCGGTCTGGACGCCACGACCGGAACGATCACGTACACCGCCGCCGCCAAATACGTCGGCACGGAGACGTTCACGTACACCGCGCACAACGCGGGCGGCACGTCCGTTCCCGTCACCGTGACCGTCACCATCACGCACCGGAACACCGGCAACCATGGGCAGAGCGGCAGCCACCGGAACAGCGGCAACAAGGGCGGGAACGCCCCGGGTGGTGACCAGGACGGCGGTTAGCAGCGTGCCGCTGAACTACGCCCGTCGACAGGGCATCCGCCGGACGACCGGGGGTTCACTCACGCCACGGTGAAGCCACCGTCCACCGGCAGGATCGTGCCCGTCACCAATCCGGCGTGCACGAGATAGCTGACCGCGTCGGCGACGTCCGCCGCGGTGCCGACCCTGCCGACGGGCACGCCGGCCGCCGCGGACTCGAACTGGGCCCGACGCTGGTCCTCGGGAAGGAACGACCACCATGCGGTGTCGACGACGCCCGGGCTCACCGCGTTCACCCGGACCGGGGCGAGTTCTGCGGCCAGCGGTGACACCATGCGCTCGATCGCGCCGTTGACCGCAGCGAGGGTGACGGTCTGCGGCAGGGCCGAGCGCGCGCTGGCCGCGGAAATCATCGTGATCGACTCGACGACCTGCGCCTGCTGGATCGCGTAGAGGTACGCGAAGAGCTTTGCGCTGAAGGCAGTCTGGACGTCGTCCATGCCGATCTGGCGGATCGGACCGAGGCCGACGGGTCCCGGGCTGAACGCGAGCACGAGGTGCTCGAACGAGCCGTAGTTGGCGAAGAACGCGGCCACCGCTTCGCGATCGGTGCTGTCGAGCCGTTCGGCGGCCGCGAACCGACCCTCGACGGCAGCCAGCTTCGCCGGGTCCCGGCCGGTGACAGTGACCTTGGCGCCGGCGTCCGTGAGCCTCTCGGCAGTCGCCAGTCCGATGCCGGACGTACCGCCCATTACCAGTGCACGCATGGTGTTGCCTTTCGTAGTTCCGAACCATGTCGTCTCGATACTATACGAGACCGGGAGTCTTGTAATATCGCTGCATGACCGAGGAGCGACGATCGCCCGGACGGCCACGCAGCCAGAGTTCGCGCGAAGCGATCCTCACGGCCGCGATCCAACTGGTTGCCGAGGTCGGGTACGCCGGCCTCACCATTGACGGACTCGCGAGCCGGGCCGGCGTCGGCAAGCAGACGATCTACCGCTGGTGGGCGTCCAAGGCGGATGTGCTGCTGGAGGCGGGCGCCGCGCTGGCCGACGTGCGCGTGCCCGTGCAGGACCGCGGCAGCTACGAGGCCGACCTGCGGGCGTTCCTCAAGGCGAGCTACCGGATCGTCAACCAGCCGCAGATGGCCGATCTGTTGCGCGCGGTCATGGCCGAGGCTCAGCTCAATCCCGACTTCGGTGACCGCTTCCGATCGGGGTTCCTGCAGCGGCGGCGCGAGGCGCTGGCCGTCATCACCGCTCGTGCTCGCGACCGCGGTGACCTGCCGGAGCGGCCCGCTCCGGGAACTGTCGCCGACGTCGTCTTCGGCACCATCTGGTACCGCGTGCTGGCGACGCGCCAGGCTTTCGACAAGCGGCTCGTCGAGGACCTGATCACGGTGCTGGTCCCACCTGTCGCCTAGGCGTCCGGTCCGGTGCTGAGGACGGTGGACGCGGTGAGCGAGCGTTCGGTCCGCCACGCGCGGCTGACAGCCATGAGCACTGACGCGGCGAACGCCCACGCGGCTGCCCCGACGAGAGCCCACGACGCGCTCGCGTGTTGGGCGACCACGCCGTAGAGCGTGCTCAGCGCGAGCGTGGGAAGGGTGACGGCGAGGTTGAGCACCGCCTGGATCCGCACCTGGCTCCCGTCGGGGCTGGCGGACAGGATCCGCGGAACGGCGTGAGCGTTGAACACGACCAGTCCGAGCCCGACGGCGCCGGCGGCCACGCATGCGACCCACACCGTCGGCGCACCAGCAGCAAGCGCCAGTCCGGCGCACGCGAGCAGCGGCCCACCGATCAACGGGACCTGCGCGCGTTCCAACGCCCCACGCGCCGCGACCGTCAGCCCTACTGCCAAGGCAGCGGTCATGAAGGCTGCTTCCATCAGTCCCGCGCTGCTCGACGACCATCCGTTGCCGCGGCACAGCAGCGGGAACAACAGCATCGTTGCCGGAGCGGTCCCAGCTACGAGCGCGGCCAGGGCGAGCATCAACGGCACGAGCGTTCGGTGACCTCCGGCCTCACGAAGGCCGTGCCAGGCCTGGCGAAGGCCGACCTGAGGGGTATCGGGTGCGCGCGCAGCTCTCGGCGGGACGACAAGCAGCACGACGACGACGATCACCAGGAAGCTGACAGAGTTGAGCGCGACCAGCCAGCTCAATCCGATCCAGGCAAGCAGCGCGCCGCCGATCGCCGGGCCGGCTATCCGTGCGAGCTGCAGTCCACTGCTGGTCGTCGCCATGATGCGCGCAAGCTGGTCGTCGCTGACGAACAGGCGGGGGAACACACCCGCCGCCGGGAGGTAGAAGGCCGAGGCCACGCCCAGCAGGCAGCCGACCACCACGAGCGACGCGGCCGACGGGCCGCGCACCCCGAACCAGATCGCCGCTAACGAGGTCACGAACAACATCGATGTGTCGCAGACGAGCATGACCTGGCGGGGACCGAAGCGATCGCCCAACGACCCGCCGCCGAGCAGCAGAACTGCGCGGCAGAACACGATTGAAGTGGCGACGAGTCCGGCTGTCGTGCCGCCGAGTCCGGTGGCCGTCCAAATGATCGCGAACGCCATCACGGTGGAGCCGAGTTCGGAGGACACCGCGCCGCCGAGCCACGCCCAGTAGTCGCGGCCCGGCCGCATCAGGGCATCCGCCATCCAGCGAGACTAGCCAGCTACAGCCCACCGGGCATGGAACCTACTGGCGGGTGCTCTTAGTGGTACGGCGCGGGCACCCGCGCCGCGGTCATTGCACTGGCGTGCCGGTCCCGTCCGGCGTGGTCGCCGCGGGCGCTCGCGTGGTCGTGGCCCGTGCGAGCAGAGTCGCGGCGGGCACCTCGATCTGATGCGTCGAGCGCGCGTGCTGCTGGGCCGCGCTGACGAAGGTGGCTTCGTCGGTACCGGTTGCCAGGAAGCCACACTCGCAGCGCAGTTCGATCGCCATCGGCGCCTACCGCCTTGCCAGCCAGGGATAGCCGCCCACGGTAGGCGCGGAGCGCAGGTGGATCGCAGTCACCGAGCGTGTATTACGGCGATCCAACGTTAGTTTGACGAGGTGGGGTAAGTCGGGCATCATGCCCTCGCCCGTTCGAGTCGGGGCAGGGGGTGCATTGGTGCCGGACATTCGCATCCAGCTCACCGGGACCGTCGGAGTGTTCGGCTGTCCGGATGCCGACCCCGGGCCGCCGGTCGGAGGTCAAGCTCTTCTGGTGCTGGGCATCCTGGTGCTGGAGCGGCATGCCGCGATCGCCCGCGAGCAGCTCGCATCTCTGGTGTGGCCGGACGGGCTGCCGCGCACCTGGGAACCTTCGCTGCGCGCATTGGTCAGTAAGGTGCGCGCGTTGTTCGGCGCGGTCGGAATCACCGATCCGCGCATCGTTTCCGCGGCGTTCGGCTGCTACCAGTTGCGGCTGCCGCCCGGCGTAGACGTGGACGTCGAGGCGGCCGCACGCACGCTCGCCGCCGCACGCGAGGCCGAGCAGACCGGCGATCACGACGCCGCCGCGCGGCTTGCCGGGCAGGCGAGTCAGGTGCTGCGCCGGCCGCTGTTGTCCGGTGTCACCAGCGGCTGGGTGGAGGTGCGCCGCGCCGAGCTGCGCGGTGACCTGCTACGTGCCCTGACGCTGCAGGCGGCGGCCACGATCGCCACGGGTCGGCCGCGGGAGGCCGTCCCGCCGGCAGCGGAGGCCGCGGCATTGGAGCCGTTCGACGAATCGGCGGCACGGTTGTTGATCACGGCGCACAGCCTGGCCGGTAATCGGGCGGAGGCGTTGCGTGTCTACGACGCGCTGCGGCACCGGCTCGCTGACGACCTCGGTGTCGATCCGGACGCCGAGACGCAGGCCTGCTACCTGGCGCTGCTTCGCGAGACCGCGCCGGCTGCGCCACGCGCCGCCGCAGCACCGCCCCGGGCGCCGTTGCCGCCGGCGCTCGACCCGCGAGGCTCCCTCTTCGTCGGGCGCGTCACCGAGCTGGACTGGGTCCGGCGGCACTGGCGGGACGTGCTCGACGAGACCCCGGTCCTTGCGTTGGTGTCCGGCGAGGCGGGCATCGGAAAGACCCGGTTCGCCGCTGAGTGCGCGCAGGTCGTCTCCGACTCCGGTGCGCGCGTCCTCTACGGGGGCTGCGAGCAGGACCTGACGTACCCCTTCGAGCCGTTCGCCCGCGCGCTCGCGGCATACGCCGACTCGCTTCCGGCGGATGACCTGACAGATGCGCTCGGCTCCCTCGCCGGCGAGCTGACGCGGCTGCTGCCGGGCCTGGCTGACCGGGTGCCCGGTCTCGCGCCTGCGGCGGCGACCGACCTGGCCACCAGCCGGTCCTGGCTCGTCGACGCGGTGTGCCAGGCGATCTCGGCGGCGGCGCGGCGAAGCCCGTTACTGCTTGTCATCGACGACCTGCAGTGGAGTGGTCCGGCGACCCGGCAGGCCTTGCGCCGGTTGGTGGAGACCGTCCACACCGGACGGATCATGGTGATCGGGACGTGGCGTGGCGATGACTACCACGCCGCGCTCGGCGACGTCATCGGCCGGGCGCGAGCGGCGTGGACGGTGGCGGAACTGCCGCTGTCCGGCCTGGGTCGCGACGAGGTCGCCGAACTCGCGACCGGCCTCCAACTGCCAGCCGCCGTTGCGGACGAGACGTACCGGCGCAGCGACGGCAACCCGCTGTTCGTCGGCCAACTGCTCCGTCACGTCGCCGCCGGCCACTCGGTGGACGACCTGCCGGGTACCGCGCGGGACAGCGTGTTCGCCACCGTTGCGGCCTTGCCGCCCGAAGTGCACACGGTGCTGTCCGCAGCAGCGGTCGTCGGCGACGAGGTGGACGTCGGGCTGCTGGTGGCGACGACCGGCTTGCCCGCGGACACCGTGGTCGACGCAATCGACGCCGCGCTCGGCAGCACCCTGCTCCGCGCCGACGTCGATGTGCCTGATCGCGTTCGCTTCACACACCACCTGGTGCGCTCGGCGCTGTACGACGAGCTGTCGGCCCCGCGCCGGTTGCTGCTGCATCAGCGGGTAGCGCACGCGCTGGAACGCCGGCCGGACGCGCAGTCACGCGTCATCGAACTCGCGGAGCACTTCTTCGCCGCCGCCCCGCTGCTCAGCGAGAGCGACGCCGCGATCCGGTACGGACGGCTGGCCGGCGAGCGGGCCGCGGCGGCGCTGGACTTCGAGCACGCCGCGCAGTACTACCGGCGCGCGCTCGACCTGCTCGGCGATGCCCCCGATCTCGCCGCGCGCTGTGACCTGCGCCGTGCCTGCGGCGAGGCGCTCACTCGGCTGAGTCATCCGGCACAGCGGCAGTACCTGCTGGACGCGGCGGCGGACGCACGCGCGCTCGGCGACGCCGACCGGTTGGCACGAGTCGCGCTCGCCTTCGATATCCGCACCTATCTGGCCACGCGTGACGAGGAACTCGTCGCGCTGCTCGAGGAAGCGCTCGACGCGCTCCCACGCCAGGCCACCGCGACCCGTGGCCGGTTGCAGGGCATGCTCGCCGTCGCGCTCATGTGGACTCCGGCGGAAGCCACCCGGCGCGTTCAACTCGTCGCCGAGGCAACCGAGACGTTGCGCGAGACGGCAGACCGCGCGGCCCTGGCGGCGCATCTCATGAACACCTACTTCACCCTGAGCAGCCCCGGCAGCGCGCGGTACGGACTCGATGTCGGCGACGAGCTGATCATGCTCGGCGACGAGCTGAACCTGGCGGCCGCGCGGTGGCAAGGCCACATGGTGCGCTGCGACGCGCTTGCCCTCTCCGGCGACCTGGCGGCCTCCGAAGGCGAACTCGCGCTCGCTGAGACCAGCGTCGGGCTTACCCGCGAGCCGCGCAACGAGTTCGAGACCCGCTGCCGGCGGGTGTGTTTCACGATCCTGACAGGCGACGTCCGGGAGGCCGAGGCCCAGGCCCTCGCGCTCCACGAGTTCTCCCGGAGTGTCGACATCGGCGAATTGGTGATCGCCGCCACGCAAGCCGGCCAACTGCTGGCGATCCGCGACATGCAGGGCCGTGCCGGCGAGCTCGTCGGCATGCTGGACATGATCGTCGAGCAGACGCCCGAGCTGCCACAGGTACTCGGCACGGCTGCGTTCACCCGCGCGAGCGCGGGCCAGCGTGAGCGTGCCGCGGCGGCGCTGGACGGATACCTGCACGACCTCCGCGAACCGGTGCCGGGCGACGCGATGTGGCTGGCACATATCGGATACGCCTCCCGGGCGGCCGCGCTGCTCGGCCACGCCGCCGGAGCGGAGCGCGTCTACGAGTTCCTGCGCCCGTATTCAGGCAACTGGGTGTGGATCCTCTCCTCCTGCGGTGGGCCGGTCGACCTGCATCTCGGCCTGTGCGCGGCGACTGCGGGCCGCCGCGACGTCGCGCTCGGGCATCTCGAGCGCAGCATCGCGCAATGCCGCCGGAACCGGGCTCCTTACTGGCTCGCGATGGGTTCTGCGCAGGCCGACCGACTGCGCCCGGGCGAGCCCGCGCGCACGGCGCTGTAACGCCACGGCTGCGATTCGCCTGCGCTCGGCCTGCATCCGGCTCCTACGCTGCCCCCGCGTCGATCAAGGACGAGGGAGATCGCCATGGCCTACCGGTTGCGCAAGACCGAAGCACTGCTGGCGGCAGGCGCGTTGGCGGTGCTCGGCATGGCCGCGGTGACCGCCGGGGCCGCGGCCGACACGAACGTCAACGACGTCACGTTCTACTTCCCGGGCACGCTGGACTACGTCACGAACGTGGCCGGCGGGTTCAACCCGTGCGGCGACGTGGGCTATCAGCAACTGCCGGTGCTGAAACGCATCGACACCGCGAAGGACGACCCAGAGGGAGGCGGTGTCGACCTCTACGGCGGGCCCGGGGACCAGACCAACGAGGGCAACTACCCGGATGCGCAACTGGTGAAGTTCACGCCGACCAACGACCTGGGCCCCGGCGCCACCGTGACGATCACGATGCCGCACCCGGTCGAGCAGTACGCACCGTCCGGGGAGGTCCTGCCGGACGCGACCGTGCCGAAGTCGACGCTCGCTCCGAACCAGGTGGAGACCGGCACAACGATGTCCGACCCGGTGTTCGTCCCGGCCGGTGCGGACCCGTCCGACACCGATGCGCACTGGGACGTCACGGTCACGCCGCCGTCCGGCACCTCGGCGCAGGTCGACCTCGACCTCCTCGACGCGTACGACCCGGTAGCCGGTACCAGCGCGAACGACCAGACCGACTCGAACACGGTGAGCGGTGCGCACCCGAGCGTCACCTTCCACATCAGCGACAGCGCCGACGCGAATGAGGACGTGTTGATCGAGGCGAAGGTCGGCGGCGTGCCGGTAGACCAGACCAAGGACATCAAATTTGGCTCGCCCGTCGTTCCGGAGGACGCCTGCCAGGGTTACAACGGTGACAACGAGAGTCCGACGGGCAGCGCGGACAACGGGTTCAGCTACGCGTTCATCTACAACGGCTATGCGTTCCCGCTGCCCGATGCGGACGTCAGCCTCAGTTCGGCATCCAACCAGGCGACCGCCAGCCTCCGCGTGCCAGAGGGCGTGACGTTCGATCACGGTACCGACCTGTACGTGGTCGCGTTGGGTGCCGTTTCGCCGCCCGGTGGTACCTACCCGGCCGGCGCCTTCTCGGTGTCGACGAGCGCGGATCCCATCCCGGAGTCTCCTAGTAAGGACATCACGTACGCAGCGAACCTGAACGTCGACGGGAACACCGGCGCGGACGTCGGCGCCTCGTCCCTCGCCGTGTCGCCGACGCGGGCGCAGGTCAGCGACAACGGCGGCCCGACGGCAACCGCCACGGTCAACGACAAGTACCACAACCCGATCAAAGACAAGACCGTCGAGATGTTCCAGGGCACCGCGACCCACGCCCAGTTCACGCCGCTCGTCCCACCGAGCGACGGTGCGCTCCCGCAGAGCGGCGCCGACGGGACCGTCGCCTACACGGTCACCGACACCTGCGCGGAGACCGTGGACGCGCGGGCATTCGACGTCGACGACAGCGACCTGAAGTCGAGCGACAACCTGCAGGGCAACGTGCAACTCGGGTCCGACCAGTTGGTCACGTTCACCGCCGCCCCACCCGTGCAGCCGAGCCTGTCCGTCGCCAACCCCGAGTGCGGCGGGAACCAGGTTTCCTCGATCCAGGTCGACAGCGCGACGGCGCCGGCCGACGGGCAGGGCGTGGACACCGTGACAATCACCCTCGTCGACCGGTTCGGCAACCCGGACGCTCGTCACGCGGTCGTCCTCAGCCCGTCCAGCACCAGCACGACAGGCACGCACGCGTCTGCCAGCCCGGCAGCCGGCTACGCGGGCACACTGTGCGGGACGGTCGCCGACGAGGGCTGCTCGGACAGCAACGGGGTCGTGAAGTTCGAAATCACCGACACCACCGCGGAGACCGTGAACCTCGGCGTCACCGACACCACCGCGGCGGTCACCTGGCCGGCCGGCGGCAGCGCCGATCCGCGCGACTACGCGCAGGTGACCTTCGAGCCGGTCGACGCGAACGCGTCCACCGTCGTCGCCAACCCGACGACCGCCCCGGCCGACGGCGCGCACGCCTCGATCGTCACCGTGACATTGAAGGATGCCACCGGGCAGCCGTTCGCCGGCCGGCTCGTGGCCGTCGCGCCCGACCCGGCCACCGCCCCGTCCGGCGACACGTCTGTAGTGACCGCCGTTGCCCCAGCCGCGAACTCCACCACCGAGGCGAGGACGGGCGCGGACGGCACCGCGCAGTTCTACGTGGCCGACGACACGGCCAACGAGGACGTGGACTACCAGGCCACCGTGCTACTCGACGACCTCGTGGTCACGCAACGCGCGACGATCCACTGGGTCACCGGCGGTGCATCGCTCTCGGCCAGCACAGGAAACGTTGTCGCCGACGGTTCGGACGGGTCGGTGCTCACCTTCCGGCTCCGCGCTCCTGGCGGCGCACCACTGGTCGACGAGCCGGTGACGCTGACGAGCAAGCCGGCCGGCGGCACAACCTCGACGGTCGGCACCTCGACAACCGACGGAAACGGTGAGGCGCTGTTCGTGGTCACCGGTACGACTCCGGGGACGGTCTCCTACACGGCGACGTCGACGTTCGCGACGACGGACCAGTGCCCGAGCGTCCCCTTCGACGGCGCGACCTGTACGGTGACCGCCGGGCCGGTGAACATCACGTTCGTCCCGAAGCCGGCCTCGTTCACGCTCACCGCCAGCCCAGCGCAGGTGCCCGCCGACGGCACGTCCATCTCGCAGCTGAGCGTGCAGGCACTCGACGCGGATGGGCACCCGATCAACGGGTTGCCGGTCCGGCTGGTCGCCACCGGCATCACCGCAGCGACCACCGGCGGGCCCACCACTAACCCGGCGGACGGGCTGGCACCGGTCACCACCGGGCTGGACGGCACCGCCACGTTCGCCGTCAAGAGCGCCGACGCGGAGAAGGTCACCTTCGACGCGCAGTACCTGTCCACGAGTTACACGATCAGCGCCGGCTCCGCCATCGCCCACCCGGCGTGGACGGCCTCCGGCGGCGCCGACAGCACCGTCTCCGTGAAGTTCGCGATGACCGAGGCGCAGGCGTCCACGATCACCGCCGCGCCCGGCACCGCGATCGCCGACGGCAGTTCGACGATCACCGTGACCGTCAGTCTCTGCACGGTCGCGATCTGCGGCGACCCGAGCGGCCTCGCCGAGCCGATCAGCGGGCACCCAGTGCTGCTACGCGGCGGTTCGGGATCGACGACGATCACCCCGACGTCCTCACCCGCCGGCAGCACGGACGGCACCGGGACGGTGACCTTTGCGGTCACGGACATCCAACCGGAAACGCTGACGCTGTACGCGCAGGACGCGGAAACCGGCGTGATCACCCGGGCGCACGTGTCGATCACCTTCGAGAAGACCGAGTCGGACGCCTCGACGGTGACGGCCGCGCCGAGCGCGGTGCCGGCCGGCGGCCCCACCACCACGGTCACCGTCACGTTGCGGCAGTGGGACGGCACCGAGTACGCGCCGATCGCCGGCCACCAGGTGACGCTGCACACCGGTTCCACCACGACGCACGTCGCGCCGTCCTCGGCCAGCACCGATTCTGGCGGCGTCGCAACGTTCACCGTCTGGGACAGCGCGGTGGAGACCGTGCACCTCACCGCCAGCGACGGCGGCACCAGACTCAGCTCGTCGGTGACCGTCCAGTTCGTCGCGACCGAGTCCAACCAGTCCAGCCTGGTCGCGAACCCTGCGTCGACGCCTGCCCAAGGCGCGCCGATCACGCTCACCGTCACGCTCGTGGACGGCAACGGCCAACCGCTGACCGGCCACCAGGTGAGCATCGGGAACACCACGCCGACGACCACCGTCGCGCCGCTGCTCACCGGCGGCTACACCGACTCGTACGGCCGCGCACAGTTCGCCGTCAGGGACAGCGCGGTCGAGATCGAGACCGTCACTGCAACCGACACCTCGGCCAGCCCCGCCGTCCAGCTCGTGCAGCGCGCGACGCTCTCGTTCATCACCGACGAGGCGAACCAGTCCTCGATCGCCGCCAGTCCCGCGGTACTGCCCGCCGGGGGGCCGACGACCACCGTCACCGTCACGCTGCACGACGCCGGCGGCTACCCGCTGACCGGCCACCAGGTCGCGCTGTCCTCGCCCTCCAGCACGGTCAGCGGCACGCCGACCCTCGCCACCACGGACGGCGCCGGGCAGGCACAGTTCACCGTCACCGACCCTGCCGTCGACGCCGCGGTGCTCACGGCCACGGACCGGACCACCGGCGCGGTCGTGGACCAGACGGTGACGGTGACGTTCGTGCCCGACGAGGCCAACCAGTCCACCGCCACGGCCAGCACCAACCTGCAAGTGGTGCGCAAGGACGTCACCGTCACCGTCGTCCTGCTCGACGCGAACGGCAACCCGATCTCCGGCCACACCGTCACGCTCGCGACCGGCTCGGGCAACGCCGTCTACTGCCCCGTCGGCTGGTCGAAGCCGTGCAAGCAGTCCGTCAACGCCACCACCGACGCGACAGGGACGGTGCGATACGTCCTCACCGACCCGACACCGGAGCGACTGGCAATACGGGTCGCCGACGCTACAACCGGCGTGACCCTGTACGCCACGCTCATAGTCACCTTCGCCAAGTAAGCGCCGAGGAGCCATCGTGAACAGCGCACCCAGACACGCAACCCACCGGCTTCCCGGAGCGCGCTGGCAGCGGCCGGCCAAGTATCTGGTTGCCGTCGCCCTGCCGGTAGCACTGCTGCTCGGCGTGACACCGAGCAGCACCGCCGACACGACACCGACCGACACGAGCTCCGGCACGACGACCACTACGACGACCAGCACGCCCCCGCCGTCGCTGCCGCCGGCGCCGGACGGCTTCGCGGACCAGATGGTCGCGGTCTACCAGGCGGAGTACGACGCGGCCGGCGCGCTCGGACAGGCCGACGGGCTGCAGAGCGTCGCGACCTACCAGCAGCAGGTCGCGACGATGACCCCTGACGACCTCGCCGCGATGTACTACGCGACGCAGCAGTACCCGCAGTGGGCGCAGCTGCCGGAACTGCTCGACACGATCACCGCCGATGCCACCGCGCCGGCACCCAACGCCGCCCTCGTCCGACCACTGACCGAAACCACCCCGTCGCCGGACGCCACCACCGTCACCGACAAGTCGTGCCCGTTCAGCGACATCCCCACTTCGGCAATCTTCGCCGCGGAGATCACCCTCGACGTCGCCAACGGCACCCACGAAACGCTGGACGCACTCGAGTCGGCCGGCATCGAGGGGGAGGCGTTCAAGCCCGCGGCCGTGGCCTCGGTCGTCGTGGCGATCGCGGCGGAGATCGTGCACAGCACGCTGGAATACCTGCACGACACGTTCCTCGAGTGCTTCTCCGAAAATCAGGCCGAGCGGCTGAAGAACGTCGACGAGACGACGGTCGAGACGTACAACCTGCTCGCCAACCTGGCCGGCACCGTCGCCGACATCAAGACCGACACCGGGACGATCGAAACGAACGTCGAACAAGTGTCGACCAAGATCGACACCATGGAGCAGAGCCTGGCACAGGAGATCAGCGACGAGCTGGACAAGGTCCAGAGCACGGTCGGCAGCGACACGCAGCTGAACTCGACGCTGCTTCAGACCCTGCAGACCGCGGTGCAGCAGAACGACACCGTGCTGCAACAGCTGATGAGCTCGAACACCAAGACCGTCGTCAGCGAGGTCGACAAGGACACGTCCACCGTGCAGGGCTCGCTGTCGCAGACGGAAGCGCACCTGATCGCCGAGGTGGACAAACAGGCGCAGAGCCTGAGCAGCCTGGTCACCCAGGCGCAGCAGCAGCTCAGCAACTCCATCAACAGCGGCTTCGACACTCAGCAGCAGAACTACCTCGCCAACCTGAAGCTGACGATCGAGAACGCGCTCGCCAACGGTGTCAACGTCGTGGAGTTCTCGCTGCCCGCGTCAAAGGGCGGCTATCTGGACGCGAAACCGGTCGGCGTGCAGGAGGTCGTCACCGACGACATGAACGCCTACCAGCAGCTGGGGATCAGCGTGCCGACGACCGCGCTCAACAACTTCAATCAAGCCAACTCGCAACTCGGCGCCGGCCAGTACCTAGCGGCCTACGGCAGCTACATCAAGGCGTATCAAGCACTGAAGCCGACCGGATCATGAACGCGCGACGCAATATCGGCGCACTCCTCGCGGCGATGGTCGCGGGACTCGCGCTGACCGCCTGCAGCGGCCACCAGGCGGCCGGCAAACTGGATCTGGGCTCGGCGCGAACGCTGTCGTGCCCGGCCGCGATCCCAGCAGCCAAGCGGCACCCAGAAGCGGTACTCACCCGAGTCTTCGCGGTGACCGGGCCGAAGCAGGCGAGCTACACGCTCGGCTGGCAGCTCGTCCCGTTCCGCGGCCCCGACCGCACCTACCAGCTCGGGAAGGACGGCAACCTGCTCGCGCTCCAGCCCGTCGGCGGTGGCAAACCGCTCGGCTACGGCACCGGCGCGGTCACCGTGTCCGGCAATCCGAACGCCGGGACGATTGATGCGGTCGTCCGGCTCACCACCGGGCGCAAGATCGCGGTCCACGGCGCCTGGCGCTGTGGGTAGCGGCGGACACGCAACGGCGAGGACCATAGCCAGCCGAGTTGTGCCCCGGGCTGAAGGTGCCCCCGGCAGGGATCGAACCTGCGACCAATCGCTTAGAAGGCGAGTGCTCTATCCGCTGAGCTACGGGGGCTATCGACGTGCGGGCCGAGCGCCGATGCCACGTCGCAGGCTACCGGCCGGCGCCGTCGAGCACATCTCGGACACGTGTCCGCGCATAACAGAATTGGCGCCGCTAGGCGGGCGTAGTTCGAGCGCGCATACAGCAGCGGTCTGACGAACGCGCCCAACTGTCCACAACCCCCTACTTGTCCACAGATCCGGCTGCCGGCATGGCCTGCGGTCGGTGTCCGGCGCTTTCCTGGTCCCACGCCCGCAGTGGGCACACGACGAACGAGGGGCAAGGACATGAACGACACAGTGATCACGATCGCCGGCAACGTCTGCGACGACCCCACGATGCGGTTCACCAAGTCGGGGCATCCGGTGACGAACCTGCGCGTGGCGTCGACGTCGCGGCGCTACGACCAGCGCACCGGCCAGTGGGTCGACAACCCGACGCTTTTCCTGTCGGTCACGTGTTGGCGCGGCCTCGCGGAGAACGTGTCCGAGTCGGTGCACAAGGGTGACCCCGTGGTCGTCACCGGGCGGTTGACGTCGCAGCGGTACGAGGTCGGCGAGCAGTTGCGCTACGTCGAGGTCCTGGAGGCCACCTCGCTCGGCCACGACCTCGCGCGCGGCAAGACCGTGTTCACCAAGGCGTACCGCGGTGCCGGCGCGACGAACTTCCAGCCCGCGGACGAGAACGGGGTGCCGGCCGACGACGGCGCACGCTGGGTGGAGTTCGCCCACGGCGACGGTACGGCGAGCCAGCAGGAGAGCGGCACGGAGCCGAACGGTCGCGAGCTCGCGGCGGTCGGCTGACCCGCCGCGTCGAGGACGGCGTCGGCCCACCGAGCGGCGGCACGGGGGCGGTGGGCCGACGCTCTCGACGGAACTGGGACAATGGGACGCGACGCCCGGCTGGCATGCCGGTGCGGACGCTTCCATCCCGAGCATGCAAGGACAGACAGTGGCCCAGTTCATCTACACCATGTACAAGGTGCGCAAGTCGCACGGCGACAAGGTGATCCTCGACGACGTCACCCTGTCGTTCCTGCCCGGCGCCAAGATCGGCGTTGTCGGACCGAACGGCGCCGGCAAGTCCAGCGTGCTCAAGATCATGGCCGGCATGGACCAGGCCTCCAACGGCGACGCCATGCTCGCTCCGGGCGCGTCGGTCGGGCTGCTGCAGCAGGAGCCGCCGCTGGACGAGGCCAAGACCGTCCGCGAGAACATCGAGGAGGCCGTCGCCGACGTCAAGGCCAACCTGGCCCGGTTCAACGCCATCGCCGAGGAGATGGCGACGAACTACACCGACGAGCTGATGGAAGAGATGGGTCGGCTGCAGGAGCAGCTCGACCACGCCGACGCGTGGGAGCTGGACAGCCGGATCGAGCAAGCGATGGACGCGCTGCGCTGCCCGCCCGGCGACGAGCCCGTCACGCACCTGTCCGGTGGTGAGCGCCGCCGCGTCGCGCTGTGCAAGCTCTTGCTCGAGCAGCCGGATCTGCTGCTGCTGGACGAGCCGACCAACCACCTGGACGCCGAGAGCGTGCAGTGGCTGGAGCAGCACCTGGCGAAGTACCCGGGCACGATCCTGGCCGTCACCCACGACCGGTACTTCCTGGACAACGTGGCCGAGTGGATCCTTGAGCTGGACCGCGGGCACGCCTACCCGTACGAGGGCAACTACACCACGTACCTGGAGAAGAAGTCCGAGCGGCTGAAGGTCCAGGGCAAGAAGGACGTCAAGACGGCCAAGCGTCTTGCCGACGAGCTGGACTGGGTGCGCCAGAACGCCAAGGGCCGGCAGGCCAAGAGCAAGGCCCGCCTGCAGCGCTACGAGGAGATGGCGGCCGAGGCGGAGAAGACCCGCAAGCTGGACTTCGAGGAGATCCAGATCCCGCCGGGTCCACGCCTGGGCAACGTCGTGGTCGAGGCGAAGGGCCTGACCAAGGGTTTCGACGGCGAGAAGCTGTGGGACGACGTCTCGTTCTCGCTGCCGCGCGGCGGCATCGTCGGCGTCATCGGCCCGAACGGTGTCGGCAAGACCACGCTGTTCAAGATGATCATCGGCGAGGAGCAGCCGGACGCCGGTGAGTTGAAGATCGGCGAAACCGTCAAGATCAGCTACGTCGACCAGAACCGCGCCGGCATCGACCCGAAGAAGACGCTGTTCGAAGTGGTCTCCGACGGCCTGGACCACATCAACGTTGGCCAGGTGGAAATGCCCTCGCGCGCCTACGTTTCCGCGTTCGGCTTCAAGGGCCCGGACCAGCAGAAGCCTGCCGGCGTCCTCTCCGGTGGTGAGCGCAACCGGCTGAACCTGGCGCTGACGCTCAAGGAGGGCGGCAACGTCCTCATGCTCGACGAGCCGACGAACGACCTGGATGTCGAGACGCTCAGCTCGCTGGAGAATGCACTGCTCGAGTTCCCGGGCTGCGCCGTGATCACCAGCCACGATCGCTGGTTCCTCGACCGCATCGCCACGCACATCCTCGCGTGGGAAGGCGACGACGAGAACCCGGCGAAATGGTTCTGGTTCGAGGGCAACTTCGAGTCCTACGAGAAGAACAAGATCGAGCGGCTCGGGGCCGAGGCGGCACGTCCGCACGCCGTCACGCACCGCAAGCTCACCCGCGACTGAGCCGCGCGGTCGGGGAACGCGATGGCGAGGTTCGTGCACGAGGTGCACATGCGCTGGTCGGACATGGACGCCTACCGGCACATCAACAACTCCGCGTACCTCGCCTACCTCGAGCAGGCACGCGTGGCGATGTTCTTCGACCGCTACGAGTCGTTCTCCGGCGGGACGGTGATCGCGCGCCACGAGATCGACTATCTCGGACCGGTCGTGTACCACCCGGAGCCGCTGCGGCTGGAGCTGTGGGTCGACCAGGTGCGCGGCGCCGCGTTCACCGTCCACTACGAGGTGTTCGACGGCGAGCGGCTCGCGGCTCGGGCACGCAGCGTCCTGGTGCCGTTCGACTTCGGCATCGACCGGCCGCGCCGGCTCACCGACGACGAGCGCGCGGCCCTCGCGGGGTTCGGCGACGACGCATGACGCTCGGCCCCGAGCAGCTGCTGGACCTCGCGCCCGCAGCGCGGCGGGCGGTCGCGCTCGAGGCGCGCAGCGTGGTCCGGCTGCGGATCGGCGACGGCGTCGCGTCCGCGCTGATCCGCCTGCCGTTCGGCGTGCTGGTCGGGCGCCGCATCGAGCTCGAGCAGCCGCTGGCCGACACGGACACGACCCTGCGCGGCGTCGACTTCCTGCAGTGGCTGGACGGTGAGCGTGACCGCATGCCCCCGCCGGTCGACGCGATGTGGCGCTGGCCGGTCCCGCCCGCAGACGGCTGGCGGCGCGTGGAGACCGTGCCGGACACCGTGATCCGCCCGCTGGTCCGCGCCGGCGCGCTCACCCTCAAGGAGGCGGCCGAGCGGGAGGGCGTGCCCGGCGCGCAGCCACGGGCCGAGGTGGCCGACGCCCTGCTGGACTCGGTCGTGCTGACCGTCGATTCCGACGACGGTGCGCACGCCGAAGTCACCCTCCGGGCGCTCAGCGCGCTGACCCGGATGGGCTTCCTGGCCCGCGGCTCGTCCGCGCACGTGGACATCAGCGGCCGCTGGACCCGCGTCGCCGCCGTCTACGGCTCGGTCTTCACCGAAAGTGGCGGCCTCGGCGGAACTTTGCGCCCCCTGTAATCCGTCATCCATATCCGGACACCTACCTGATGACGGTGCGTGCGGACGGGTGAGGGAGAGCGCGTGGACGACGTCGACCGGCGCGCGCTGCTGGACGCCTGGTTTCGCGCGTACGCCGACCGGGTGCTGGCCTACCTGCAGCATCGCACCGATCCGCAGACCGCCCAGGACCTGCTGCAGGAGGTGTTCATGATCGCGTTCGCGAAGGCCGCGGAGCTGCCGCAGCCGCCGCTCGGCTGGCTGTTCGGCACCGCCCGGCGCGTGCTGGCGAACCGCTATCGCGGGCGCCGCCGCCAGAACGACCTGATCGCCCGGCTGACCGAAAACGCCGCGGGCTCCAGCGACAGCGAGGTCGACCCGGAGACCGGCGAGCTCCGGCAGGCATTCGCGCAGACGCTGTCGGCCCTGTCCGCCGCCGACCGTGAGGTGCTCACGCTCACCGGCTGGTACGACCTGACTCCCGCCGAGGCCGCCGAGGCGCTCGGTTGCTCGTCCTCGGCGTACGCCGTGCGTCTGCACCGGGCCCGCAAGCGGCTGGCGTCCGCCCTGGAGGAGGCGGGTTACCGCGGCGACGGAGCGGCCGCCCAATTCGCGGAGGCGTTGCGCGGGGAGGCGAACGATGGGTGAGGAGCTGAACCGCTGGCTGCGCCGGGCGCGCCCGCACGTGCCTGCTGACGACGACTGGGCCGCGTCCCCGGACGGGCAACTCGCCCTGGCCGACCTGCACCAGCGGATGAGCCACGCCGCTGACGTGCGCGCGCGGCGCCGACGGATCTGGCTGCCGGCCGGTGGTCTGACCGCTGCCGCGGCGGTCACCGCTGCCGTGCTGTTGGGAATCGGCGGCTCGACCACGCCGCCGCCGAGCCGCCCCGGTCCGGATGTGCCGCGCGGGCTGCCGAATGCTCGGCCCGCCGCCATGCTGCTGTCGAACTACGACTCGTGTGCCGACCTGCTCGCCGGCCTGCGCGCGCACACCGCCGCGCACACCACGGCGTGGGGCCTGCCGGGCGGCGGCGGGATCTATCCTTACGGCCGCGGGATGGCCCTGGGCGTGGTAGGTACGGCCACCGTTCCCGGGGCGCCGGCCGCCGGCCCCGCCGCGACCGACAAGACCACGGGCTCGACGTCCACGACGAACGACCAGGTGGCGGGCGTCGACGAGCCGGACATCATGAAGACCGACGGCGACCGGGTCGTCACGGTCACCGACGGCGTGCTGCGGGTGATCGACGCGCAGACCCAGCAGGTGACCGGCACGCTCGACCTGTCGATCTACGCCGGTTCGGAGAGCGCGCAGCTGCTGGTCGACGGCGACCATGCGCTCGTGCTGCTCGACACCGGATCGCCGCGCTACTACGCGACCGACTTCGTCGGGCCGATCCAACCGCCCGTCGGCGATCGTACGACCGCGCTGTTCGTGGACCTCTCCGGGCAGCCCACGGTCACCGGCTCGCTGCGCGCCGACGGTGGCTACCTCGCCGCGCGGCTGGTCGACGGAACCGTGCGCATGGTGGTCACCAGCGCGCCGACGATCAACTTCCCGCAGCGCAACCACCCGTCCAAGGTGCGCAACCAGGCGATCGTCCGGTCCGCTCCGCTGTCGGCCTGGCAGCCGAGCTACACGATCGCGGACGGTGGCAGTACCAGCCGCCACCAGGTGCCGTGTCAGGACATCAGCCACCCGGCGAAGTACACCGGCACCTCGCTGGTGACCGTCTACACGTTGAACATCGCCGACCCGAACGGCGGCGCGGGCCCGATCAGTGTGGCGGCCGACGGCGACACCGTGTACGCCACGGCGAACAGCCTGTACGTGGCGAGCAACCCCGACTGGTGGACGAACGGCAAGCACGCCCAGCAGACGCAGCTGCACCGCTTCGACATCACCGGGACCGGCCAGCCGGTCTATCTGGGTTCGGCCTCGGTACCTGGACGGCTGCTCAGCCAGTACTCGCTGGACGACTACGACGGCTACCTGCGCGTGGCCACCACGACCGTCGGCAGGCACACGACCAACGGCGTGTACGACTTGGACGACGCGACGCTCACGGCCGTCGGCCATGTGGACGGACTCGGCAACGGCGAGCAGATCTACGCGGTGCGCTTCGCCGGCCCGCTGGCGTACGTGGTGACGTTCCGGCAGACCGACCCGCTCTACGTGCTCGACCTGACCGATCCCGCGCACCCGAGCGTCGCCGGCTCGCTGCAGCTGACCGGCTACTCCAGTTACCTTCATGACGCCGGCGACGGGCGCATCATCGGCGTCGGCGAGCAGATCGGCCCCGACAACGAGCCGGACGGCGTCCAGGTGAGCCTGTTCGACGTCAGCGACCCGACCGCGCCGGAGCGCACCGGACATGTGGTCCGCCGCGGCGCGGACGGGGCCGAGCGGCTCGACCCGCACGCGTTCCTGTACTGGCAGCCGACCGGTCTGGTGACGGTTCCGATCCAGTCGTGGCGTTCGGACGAGTCCGGTGCCGCCCTGGTACTCCGCGTGACCGGCAAGACGCTGACCACGGTCGGCCTGGTCCACAACCCGCTCGGCACGGCCGTGCCCGACGACGGCCAGGGCATCGTCCGCAGCATGCTCGTCGACGGACGGCTGTGGACGCTGTCCAGCAGCGGCCTGCAGGTCGTCGACCCGGCCAGCCTGCACCGCGACGCCTGGATCGCGTTCTCGTGACCGCGACCGGAAGGCGGCAGGTTCAGCCGCCGATCAGGGCAGCTGCAGCCACACCGCCGTGTTGCCCGGCAGGACACGTCCGTCCGGGCCCGGCTCCGGCAGCGGGCCGGACGCGAGCAGCACGTCCCCGTCGGGTAGCGGCAGCGGCTCGGCGCCGGCGTTCAGCGCCACCGCGATAGACCCGCGGTGGTAGGCCAGCGCGCCGACCGGCGCCGGTGACCACTCGAAGTCCGGTCCGGTGAGCTGGGACAGCTCGCGCCGCAGCCGCAGCGCCTGCCGGCACAGGTTCAGCATCGAATCGGCATCCGCATCCTGCGCCGCCACGGTCTTGTCGCCCCAGCCTTCCGGCATCGGCAGCCAGCTGGACGTCCCGGTGGTGAAGCCGTACGGCGGCTCGGTGCCCGACCACGGCAGCGGCACTCGCTCGCCGTCACGGCCGCGGTCGGTGTGCCCGCTGCGCTCCCAGGTCGGGTCCTGCAGCGCCTCGTCGGGCAGGTCGACGTTCTCCAGCGCGAGCTCGTCGCCGTTGTAGAGGTAGGCCGCGCCCGGCAGGGACAGCTGCACCAGCAGCGCCGCCCGCGCCCGCGCGATGCCGACCTCGCCCCCTCCGTACCGCGTCGCGGCCCGGTCGACGTCGTGGTTGTCCAGCACCCAGGTGCACGGCGCGCCGACGCCGGACATCGCCTCGAGGGAGCGCTGGATCGCCTTGCTGAACGAGTCGGCACCCCAGGGCGCCTCGACCAGCTCGAAGTTGAAGGTGAGGTTGAGTTCATCCGGACGGACGTAGCGGGCCAGCCGGTCGGAGTCGGGCACCCAGGCCTCGCCGACGGCCATGCGCTCGCCGGGATAGGAGTCCAGCACCCGCCGGAACATGCGGTGGTACTCGTGCACCTCGTCGCGGTCCCAGCGCACGTCCATGAGCGAGGGCATCGTCGCGCCCTCCTCGCGGGACGGGATCACGCTCAGGTCGACGTCCGGCAGCCCCTCGGGCTTGGCCATGCCGTGCGCGACGTCGATGCGGAACCCGTCCACCCCCCGGTCCAGCCAGAACCGGAAGACGCGCTCGAACTCGGCGCGCACCTCGGGATTCGTCCAGTTCAGGTCGGGCTGCTCGGGCGCGAATAGGTGCAGGTACCACTGCCCATCTGAAGTCCTGTGCCAGGCGGGGCCGCCGAAGACGGACGGCCAGTTGTTCGGCGGCAGCTCGCCGTGCTCGCCGCGGCCGTCGCGGAAGATGAACCGAGCACGTTCCGGCGAACCGGGCGCGGCGGCGAGCGCGGCCTGGAACCACTCGTGCTGGTCGGAGACGTGGTTGGGCACGACGTCGACGGTGACCTTGATGCCGAGCCGGTGCGCCTCGGCGAGCATCGCGTCGAAGTCGGCCAGCGTGCCGAAGCACGGGTCGACGTCGCACGGGTCGGCCACGTCGTAGCCGCCGTCGGCCATCGGCGAGCGGTAGAACGGCGAGAGCCAGATCGCGTCGACGCCGAGGTCGCGCAGGTGGCCGAGCCGCTCGCGCAGGCCGATCAGGTCGCCGGTGCCGTCGCCGTTGCCGTCGGCGAAGCTGCGCGGATACACCTGGTAGAAGACGGCGGACGCCCACCACGGGCGGGGGCTGTAAGCGCTTTGAGTCACGACACCCATTGTGCCGGGTCGCCGGGGCGGACCCGTCGCAAGGGGCGGTGTTAGTCCGGCACGTTGCGCAACGAGTCGGCCGCGCTGGTCAGGTAGTCCCAGATCGTGCGGTCGTAGGCCGGTGGCAGGTCGAGGGTGTCCAGCGCGTCGCGCATGTGCCGCAGCCACCGGTCGCGCTGCGCCGAGTCGATTGCGAAGGGGACGTGCCGCATGCGCAGCCGCGGGTGGCCGCGCCGTTCGCTGTACGTCGTCGGCCCGCCCCAGTACTGGATCAGGAACAGCGTGAGCCGCTCGGTCGCCGGGCCCAGGTCCTCTTCGGGGTACAGCGCGCGCAGCTCCGGGTCGTCCGCCACGCCCGCGTAGAACGCCTCGACGAGCCGGCGGAAGGTCTGCTCGCCGCCGACGGCCGCGTAGAAGCTGTCGGCGCGGGTGGGGACGTCGTCAGGAGCGGACACACGTCCATTCTGGTACACCCCCGCGAGTGGGCACTCAGGCGTCCAGTGGGCAGCTGTAAGTGCCCACTCGTGCCGTAGGTGCCCACTCGCGGGCCGGCGACTCTAGGGTCGGGGAATGACGGACAGTGACTTCGACCTGATCGTGCTCGGTCTCGGCCCCGGTGGCGAGGAGGTCGCCGAGTCCGCGGCCCGCGCCGGGCGCCGTGTGCTCGGGATCGATCCGGCGCTCGTCGGCGGCGAATGCCCCTACTACGGCTGCATCCCGTCCAAGATGATCCTGCGCGGGGCGCAGGTGTTGACCGAAGCGCGCCGGGTGGACGTCCTGGCGGGCCATGCCGAGACGCGGCCGGACTTCACGCCGGTCGCCATCCGCATCCGCGACGAGGCCACCGACGACTGGGACGACCGGGTGGCCGTCGAGCGGCTCGAGAAGTTGGGCGGTGTGTTCGTCCGCGGCGCTGGCCGGCTCGCCGGGCGGGATGCGGACGGCCGGCTGATCGTCACGGTGGGGGAGCAGGCGTTCCGCGCGCCGGACGTGGTGGTCGCGACCGGGACGGCTCCCGCGATCCCGCCGGTGACGGGGCTGGCCGAACTGCGTGCGTCCGGCTCAGGCGTGGACGGGCCGGTATGGACGAACCGCGAGGCGGTCAAGGCGCGCGAGGCGCCGGCGTCGCTGGTGGTGATCGGCGGCGGCGCGATCGGCTGCGAGCTGGCCCAGGGCTTCGCGCGCTTCGGCTCGGCGGTGACCGTGATCGAGGCCGCCGAGCGGCTGCTGATGCCCGAAGAGCCCGAGGCGTCGCAGACCATCGCCGAGGTGTTCGCCCGCGAGGGCATCACCGTGCGCACGGGCGTCGGCGTCGCGCAGGTGGCGGCGAGTGGCGACGGCGTGCAGGTCAGCCTCGAGAATGGGGGCACGGCCACGGGCACGAAACTGCTCGTCGCCGCCGGCCGCCGTCCGAACCTGGGCGACATCGGCCTGGACTCGGTCGGTCTGGACGATCAGTCCCGCGCTCTCGACGTGGACGAGCACATGCAGGTGCTGCGCGACGGCGAGCCGGTCGGCGGCCTGTACGCGGTCGGCGACATCACCGGCCGCGGCCAGTTCACGCACGTCGCCGTGTGGCAAGCGCGTGTGCTGTTGGCGCACCTGGCCGGCGAGCAGCGTCCGTTCGGCGGCTACCACGGCCTGGCCTGGGCCACGTTCACCGATCCCGAGGTCGGCCGGGTGGGCCTGACCGAGCAGCAGGCGCGCAAGGACGGCCGGGGCGTCCGGGTCGCCAGCGCGCCGGTTCCGGCCAACACTCGCGGCTGGATTTACGGGCCGGGCAACGACGGATTCGTCAAGCTGGTTGCCGACGGTGACGTGCTCGTCGGCGCCACCGTGGTCGCCCCGAACGGCGGCGAGATCCTGGGCCTGCTCACCCTCGCCGTCCACGCTCGCGTGCCGGTCGAGACGCTGCGAACCATGCACTACGCCTTCCCGACAATGCATCGCACCGTGCTCGAAGCGCTGCAGAACCTCGAATAAACGTGCGTCGCGGCGTCTTGTCCGGTTCACTGGTCGTGTCGAAAGGTGAACTGTTGCCCGGCGCACTAGTTCTCAACGCGACGTACGAGCCGCTCTGCGTCGTGCCGCTGCGGCGCGCCGTGGTGCTGGTGCTGGCCGAGAAGGCCGTGATCGTGGAGGCCGCCGGGCAGGTGCTGCACTCCGAGCGGGTAAGCATCCCGGCGCCGAGCGTGGTCCGGCTGTCGCGGTACGTCCGGGTGCCTTACCGGCGTGCTGTCCCGCTGACCCGCCGCGCGGTGCTCGAGCGCGACGGTCACCAGTGCGCCTACTGCGGGACGCGCGCCGACACGATCGACCACGTCCGCCCGCGGTCGCGCGGTGGCGAGCACGTCTGGACGAACGTGGTGGCCGCCTGCGCGCGCTGCAACCACCGCAAGGGCGACCGGCTGCTGGCCGAACTGGGCTGGCACCTGCCCGCGCCGCCGGTGCAGCCGCCGGTCACGGTCGCGGTGGTGATGGGCTGGTCGAAGCGGGACCCGTCCTGGCAGCCGTACCTGACCCTGGGCTCCGAGTCGTGGACGGGCACCGTGCCGGAAGCCGCCGCCCCCGCCGTCTGAGGTCGTGTGTGGCGACGCTGCGTGACGACACGCCGGGTGGGATGAGGCCCCGTCGCCACACACAGGCCGGCAATCGACTACGGCGCCAACCCGGTACGGTCCGCAGGCATGACGCAGCTGCACGAGCTGAACGCCCTGGACGCCGCCGCCGCGGTACGCCGCCGCGAGGTCAGCCCGCTCGAACTCGTCGAGCACGCGCTGCGCCGCCTGGACGAGCAGGATCCCAAGGTCGGGGCGTTCGTGACCGTCACCGCCGAATCCGCCCTCGAACAGGCCCGCGCCGCCGAACGCGCGGTCACTCAGGTCGACGATCCGCGCACCCTGCCGCCGCTGCTCGGCGTCCCGACCGCGATCAAGGACCTCAACAGCACCAAGGGCGTCCCGACCAAGCTCGGTTCCCGCGCTTTCGCCGACTGGGTGCCTGACGTCGACGATCACGTCGTCACGCTGCTGCGCACAGCCGGCACGATCAGCCTCGGCAAGACCGCAACGCCGGAGTTCGGGCTGCCCTGCTACACCGAGACCGACCTCGGCCCGCCCGCACGCACACCCTGGGACCTCACGCGATCGGCGGGCGGATCCAGCGGTGGCGCCGGAGCCGCGGTCGCCGCGGGCATCGTCCCGATCGCGCAGGGCAGCGACGGCGGCGGCTCGATCCGCATCCCCGCGAGCGTGTGCGGCCTGATCGGGCTGAAGACCTCGCGCGGACGGATCTCCAAGGGCCCGCTGGACTTCGACGCCTCGCGGCTGGGCGTGTACGGGCCGCTGACCCACACGGTCCGCGATGCGGCTGCGTTCCTGGACGCGACCGCGATACCGCAGCCCGGCGACCCGAACCCGCTGCCGCCGCTCCCGGCGGGGGAGACGTTCCTGGGCTGGTGCGACCGCGAGCCGGGACGGCTGCGCATCGGCCGCTACCTGGATTCACCGATCGGCGCCGAGCTGGATCCGCAGGTGCGTGCCGCGTGGGAGCAGGCGTCCGAGCTGCTGGCCGGACTGGGGCACGAGGTCGTCGACGTCGACGCGCCGATCCCGCCCGAGGCGGTGCCCGCGTTCGAGACGGTGTGGGCGGTCTCGGCGGCGACGATCCCGGTGGACGTGGCCGGCGAGCAGCTGCTCCGCCCGCTGACCCGGCACCTGCGCGAGCGCGGCCGAGCGATCAGCGGCCCGGAATTCGCGAACGCGCTCGGTGCCCTGAACGTCTTTGCGCGCAGAGCGATCGCCGGCACCGCGCACCTCGACGCCGTGCTCACCCCCACGCTGGCGATGCTGCCGCGCCCGGTCGGCTGGTTCGTCGGCGATGACGACGATCCCGCCGCAGACTTCGAGCGGCAGAAGGCGTTCACGCCCTATACCTCGATCTACAACACCACCGGGCAGCCGGCGATCTCGCTGCCGCTGTACTCCTCCCGGGAGGGCTTGCCGATCGGGATGATGCTCGTCGGGCGCCCGGCCGGCGAGGCGCAGCTGCTCGCCCTGGCCGCGCAGCTGGAGGCCGCCCTCCCGTGGGCCGAGCGTCGCCCGCCGAACTGGTGAGCCGCCCGCACCGGCCCGAGACGCGTTGGATACGGTGTCGGGGTGAACGGATGGCTGACCTTCCTGGTGTTTGCGTGCATTCCAGCGGGCATCATCGCGCTGGTGATCCTCGGCGTGTACGGCAAGACGCTGCTGCGCCAGCCGAGCCGGTACCGGCCCGGCCGCCCGTGGACCTACGAGCCGGCCTGGTACGTCCCGCACCCGGACGCGATCGTCCACCAGAGCGGGCTGCCGTCCGGTTCGACGACTGCGGTTGGGGGTGCCAGCGGTGAGTGGTGACGTCGCGAAGGTCAGCGGCAGCGGTAACGGCACCGTCCAGTACGGGCCCGGCACCAAGTCGGTGGACCAGGCGTTCAGCGCGAACCAGCTGACGCGCATGGACGAGGCGCTGACCCTGTCCAGCCGCGAGACCGGACTGGTCTTCTCGGTCTACGTCGGCGAACTGCGCGCGCCGACTCGCGCGCACGCCGAGGCACTGTTCGAGCGGCTCACCGACGACTCGGTGCTGCTCGCGATCTCGCCCGGCCAGCGCACCCTGCACATCGTCACGGGGCCGGAGTCGTCCAAGCGGCTGCCGAACCGCGCCTGCGCCCTGGCGGCGCTCGCGATGCGCGCCGCGTTCGCCAATGGCGACCTGACCGGCGGCATCGTCACCGGCCTGCGCATGCTGGCCGACTCCGCCGGCCGCATCTGAACCGGCCGCATTTGCATCCACGCGTAACGCAAAGCGCCGGGAGCCAGCAGTTCGGCTCCCGGCGCTTTGCGTTGTCGGGCTAGGGGATCAGGCACGTTCCCGGCTTGAACGGGTTCGGCACCGTGCACTTCTTCGTCGGGGTCGGGCTCGGCGTCGGGCTACTGGACGTCGGGGGGGTCGACGTGGGCGGGGTGGACGTGGCCGGCGGCGCGGGCGGGGCGCTCGTCGTCGTTCCCGGGCTGCTGGACGTCGAGCCGGCGCTGGTCGACGGCTGACCCGGCGCGGTCGAGTTCACCGGCGTCACCGCGTTCGTCCCGGTCGGCGAGCCGCCGGCTCCGGCGGTCTTGCTGGGGCTGCCGCTGGTCTTCGTCGCCGTGGGCTTCGTCGTCGTCTTGTGCGGCTGCACCGCGATGGGCTTGCCGGGGTTCGCGGGCGGCACGTCGGTGGACCGCACCGGCGACAGCGTGCCGCTGGTGTTGCCGACCAGTGGGATGCCCGCGACGCTCACGCCGCGGCGGTACGCGTCCGCGAGCGCGAGTACCAGGTTGAGGTACTCGTCGGAGTGGTTGTAGGTGAGCACGGCCTGCTTCTGGCCGGCGCTCGTGCGCAGGTCGCCGCCCGCCGCGCACAGGTAGCGGGCCGCCCCGAGCGCCGCGTCGTGGATGTTGAAGACGTCGGCCACGCCGTCGCCGTTCTCGTCGGCACCGTAGCCGGCCCACGTCTGCGGGATGAACTGCATCGGGCCGAGCGCGTGCGCGTACACGGCATCGCCGTCGAGCGCGAGGCCGTTCGCGGGAGCCGGCACGTAGTCCCAGGTCTTGCCGTCCAGGGCCGGGCCGATGATCTTCGGCGTGGTCGTTCCGTCGGCGTTGAACACGGCGCCGCCGAACCGTCCGTGGTCGGACTCGACGCGTCCGATGCCGGCGAGCAGCGCCCAGTCGATTCCGCAGCCCGGGTCCACGTGGTCCATTCGCGCGGCCGCGACGCGGTAGGCGTTCAGCGCCATGTTCGGGATGCCGTTGGCTGCCAGGCTGTTGATCACCGCGGCGCTGGCCGGCGCCGGCTTGGCGACGTGCACCGGCTTGCTCGTCAGCGCGGTGTCCCCGGCGGGCGGTGTTGCGCTGTCGGTGGCGAGCGGCAGCAGCTGGCCGAGGTCGGGGTTGGTGTCCTGCTGGGCGTCGACGCGGTGGGATGGGTGGTGGCTGGTGCCTGCGTCGGCGAGCGGCGTGGTCAGGCTGGCGACGACGAAGACGACGGCGCCGGCAGCGATCGAGCCGAATGCGGCGCGTTGCTTGAGCTTGGAGCTGCGCCGCAGCATGGCGGCGAGCCCGGGTGCCTTCACCTCACCAGCGGCCGTGCCGCTCGCGAGGCGGTCGGTCTCGGTCCAGCCGTGGGCGCCGCGGCCGCGCACACCGAACTTCGATCTGGCCATCGACTGCTCCACTGGACGGGTACTGGGTACCGGACGACTTCTGTGGCTATTTGTCCATATCAACGACGCAGGGCATCCGTCGGATACGCGTGAGGACGCCCGATCAGCCTACGACGGCGTGCGTTCAGTGATCCGCGGCGCGTGCCTTGAGCGCCCGCAGCACGTCCGCGCGGCCCTCGTTCACCAAGCGGCGCAGCGAACCGGGCAGGTCGTCGCGCGCGAGCATCGCGTCCGCCGCGGCGACCGTGTCGGGCGAGATGGTCGACGTCCAGGTCGGGAACATCCCGACTGCGACCTTCTGCGCGAGTTCGACCGTCCGGCGCCCCCAGAGCTCGGGAACCTCGGCGAAGTAGCGCTCCACGTACGGCCGCAGCAGTTCGCCGTGCAGCGGGTGCGCGAAGCCGGCGATGACCGCCACCTGCATGGCATTGGGCAGCTCGTCGTCGTGCAGTGCGAGGCGCCAGGCCTCTGCCTTGGCCTCCGGCGTCGGCTGCAGCGCGCGTGCGGTGGCGGCGTACTTCTGGCCCTCGGTGGACGGATCACGCTCGAGCTCGGCCGCGATGTCGTCCGGGCCTATGGCACCGCGCGCGGAAAGCGCCTGCACGATCGCCCACCGCAGGTCGTGGTCGACCTTCAACCCGTCCACCGACTCGGAACCGTTCAGCAGCCCGTTGATGAACGCGGTGTGCTCGTCGCTGCGGGCAGCACCCAGCAGGGCATGCAGCCAGGCCAGCTGGTGATCCGAACCCGGCTCGGCCGAGCGCAGCTCAGTGAGCGCGTTCTCGGCGAGCGCGGTAAAGCCTTGCGGCGCGTAGTCCGGGTCGGCGTAGATCTCCAGCGCCCGCAGCGCTTGCCGCTGCAGCGACTGCATCACACCGATGTCGGTCTCGGCACCGGCACCGGCGAGGACGAGCGCGATGTAGTCACGGGTGGCCAGCTCGGCGTCGCGGGTCATGTCCCACGCCGCGCTCCAGCACAGCGCGCGCGGCAGCGAATCGGTGAGCCGCGCGATGCCTCCCGAACGCAGCGTGGCGAGGCTGTGCTCGTCCAGGCGCAGCTTGCAGTAGGTGAGGTCCTCGTCGTTGATCAGCAGCAGCGCCGGCTGCTTCATACCGACCAGCTCGGGCACCGCAGTGCGCGCCCCCGCGACGTCGAGCTCGATGCGCTGCGTGCGCACCAGCTGACCCTGCCGGTCCTCGTACAGGCCGACGGCCAGGCGGTGCGGACGCAGCGTGTTCGAGGTGGCGATCTCGTTCGGCGCGGTCTGGACGATCTCGAATGCCGTGTAGTTGCCGTCCCCGTCGAGGGTGAACTCGGGCGTGAGCGTGTTGATGCCCGTCGTCTCGAGCCATGCCTTGGACCAGGAGCCGAGTTCGCGGCCGGACGACGCTTCGAGCGCGCGCAGCAGGTCGGCCAGCGTCGTGTTCCCGTAGGCGTGCTCGACGAAGTAGCCGCGCAGGCCGGCAAGGAACGCGTCGACGCCGACGTACGCCGCCAGCTGCTTGAGCACCGACGCGCCCTTGGCGTAGGTGATGCCGTCGAAGTTCACCTCGGCGGTCTGCACATCGGGTGCGTCCGTGGCGATCGGGTGGGTGGACGGCAGCTGATCCTGCCGGTACGCCCAGGTCTTCTCGGTGTTCGCGAAGGTCGTCCAGGCGTTGGTCCACCGCGTCGCCTGCGTCTGCGCGAGCGTCGAGATGTAGGTCGCGAACGACTCGTTCAGCCAGAGGTCGTCCCACCACCGCATGGTGACCAGGTCGCCGAACCACATGTGCGCCATCTCGTGCAACAGCGTCTCGGCGCGGCGCTCACGGCGGGCGTCGGTGACCTTGCTGCGGAAGATGTAGTCGTCGCGGAACGTCACGCAGCCCGCGTTCTCCATCGCACCGGCGTTGAACTCGGCGACGAAGATCTGGTCGTACTTGTCGAACGGGTACCGGACGCCGAAGTTCTCGTGATACCAGTCGAAACCCTGTGCCGTCACGGTGAACAGCTCGTCCGCGTCGAGGTGCGGGGCAAGCGTCTTGCGGCACCAGATGCCGAGATCGATACCGTCGTGCGAGCTGCGTGCCACGTCGTACGGGCCGGCGATCAGCGCGGTGATGTACGGGCTGATCCGCGCCGTCGTCGTCGCGAAGTGCACCGTCTTGGCCGGACCGGTCTCCTCGGTGCGCAGCTCGCGGCCGTTCGAGGCGACATCCCAGTGGTCAGGCACGGTGGCGCGAATCGTGAACGTCGCCTTCAGGTCCGGCTGGTCGAAGCACGCGTACATGCGCTTGGCGTCGGCCGTCTCGAACTGCGAATACAGGTACGTCTCGCCGTCGAGCGGGTCGACGAAGCGGTGCAGCCCCTCGCCGGTGTTCGTGTAGAGCAGGTCGGCGTCGACCACGACCACGTTGTCCGCCGCGAGATCGTGCAGCGCGATTCCCGTGGCGGGCGTGTAGCCCGAGACGTCGACGTCCACGCCGTTGAGTGTGACCGAGTGGAAGCGGTCGGCGATGACGTCGAGGAACGTCGAGGCACCCGGTCGCGTCGCCGAGAACTCGATCCTCGTAGTGGAGCGGAAGGTGCGCTCGGACGGCTTGCCTCCCCCGTCCGTGAGATCGAGCGAGACCTCGTAGGACGTCACCCGGAGCAGGTCTGCACGTGCGGCGGCGTCGGCGCGGGTGAGGTTGGGCACGGCGCTGGTGGCGCTGGAGGGCATTGGCGCAGTCATTTCTTTACGACGACGGTGTCCAGCCGAGTCTTTCATGAGCCGGGCACACACCGGGACCAGCGGCTACGGTTGCTCTCATGCACGTGGGTGAGCAGGTCCCCGATTTCGAACTGCCGGACCAGAACGGCACGCCACAGCGGCTCTCCGCACTGCTGGCTGCCGGACCGGTCGTGCTGTTCTTCTACCCGGCGGCGATGACCGCAGGCTGCACCCGCGAGGCGTGCCATTTCCGGGACCTGGCGGCAGATTTCGCCGCTGCGGGCGTGCAGCGGGTCGGCATCAGCCGCGACAGCGTCGAGCGGCAGAAGCAGTTCGCCGACAAGCACTCCTTCGACTACCCGCTGCTGTCCGATGCCGACGGTGACGTCGCGCGGATGTTCGGCGTCCAGCGCGGTGGGTTGGGGCAGCGGCTGGGCGCGCCGGTCAAGCGCTGGACGTTCGCGATCCGTCCCGACTCGACGGTGGCCGCAGCCATCCACAGCGAGCTGAACATGAACACGCATGCCGATCAGGCCCTCGCCGCCCTGGCCTGATCAGCGCAGCGGGGTAATGTTGTTGACGTGACGAATACTTCTGCCGACCGTCCCGTCGTCGACTTCTACTTCGATCCGCTCTGCCCCTTCGCCTGGGTGAGCTCGCGCTGGATCCTCGAGGTCGAGAAGGAGCGCGACATCGAGCTGACCTTCCGGGTGATGTCGCTGTCCGTCCTGAACGAGAGCCGCGAAGACCTCTCGGACGACTACCGGGAGATGCTGGATCGCGGCTGGGGACCGGTGCGTATCTGCATCGCTGCCGAGCAGAAGTACGGCACGGCCGTGCTGCGCGACCTGTACACCGCGCTCGGCACCAAGCACCACAACGAGGAGCGCGAGTTCGACCGTGACCTGTATGTCGAGTCGCTGACCGAATGCGGGCTGGACCCCTCGCTTGCCGACGCCGCGGAGTCCACCGAGTACGACGAGGCACTGCGTGCGTCGCACCACCGCGGCATGGACCCGGTCGGCACCGAGGTCGGCACCCCCACCATCCACATCGACGGCGTCGCCTTCTTCGGCCCCGTGATCACGCGGATCCCGCGCGGCGAGGAGGCCGTCCGGATGTTCGACGGCGCGCTCATGCTGGCCTCGAACCCGTTCTTCTTCGAGCTCAAGCGCACCCGTACCGAGTCGCCCCGCTTCGACTGAGCAAGCCGGCCCGGCTGAGCAAGCACCCGGGCTGTAGCGGGTACGAGCGGCAGGACTCAGGGCTTGCCGCGCAGGCGCCGCTGCCAGTCCGGGTCGCTCAGCCACCACGGCGCGTCCGCGTCGCCGGTTCCCTCCGGCTGCGACTCGCCCGCGATACCGGCGCGGGCCGCGTGCTCGGCGTCCAGGACCGCATCCATCGCCGCCGCGTCGCGCGCGTCCGCCCGCAGCCACTGCCGGAAGACGAGCAGCAGGAACGGCAGGTCGATCACCTCGGCGATCACCCACAGCACAGAGCCGGCCGTCTGCTGGTCCTGCAGGTGCGTCCGTGACCACGGATGGAGCACGCGATGGTCGAAGTACCCGGACACCAGTCCGCGGTGCAGGCGCAGCACGATGCCCGGTATCGCGTCGAGGACGAGCTCGAAGGAACCGATCGCCAGCGTCAGAGCGACCGCGAGCGTGCTCGGCCGTTCGTCGATGCCCAGCAGCGGCAGCAGCAGGATCCCGCCGAGCATCACCAGCACCGGTTGCAGTAGCCAGCCGAACGCCGGCGTGAACGCGCCCCACTGCGGGACCGGCCCGAAGAACAGCACGCCGGACAGGATCGGGACCAGCGCGGGCGCGACGAGCGGGTTGCTCAGCACGCGCGCTGGACGCGTCCGGAGCGCGCGCGCCAACCAGGTGTGCGGCCCGTGCACCGCGAGCGCCAGCTGCAGCGGCTGCGCGACCAGCAAGATCGCGGGCACCAGCAGCCACAGCGTCAGCACCTGCGTCGTCCAGACCCAATACAGCGACCGGACGTACACCTCTAGGAAGCCGCACGTGGTCCACACGGCGAGCGCCAGCCCGAGGCCGAATGTGATCGCGCGCCGCCGCGGCCAGTCGTGGCCACGCCCGACGTGCTCCCGCATCGCACGCGCGTACCACCAACCGAGCGCGATAACCGCCGCGATGGCAACCGGCTGCCACGTCCACTGCGTGAACAGCGGGACGATCCCCGGCCGTCCCAGCCCGTTGCTCATGCACCCATGGTCTCAGGCCGCCAGGGCGCCGCGACCACCTGCCATCATGGACGCCATGCGGGTCTACCTGGGCAGCGATCACGCCGGTTTCGAGCTGAAGGCGCGCCTCGTCGCGCACCTCGCCGAGCTCGGCCACGAGCCGATCGACTGCGGCGCGCACACCTTCGACGCACAGGACGACTACCCGCCGCCGTGCATCGCCGCGGCGACCCGCACGGTTGCCGATCCGGGTTCGCTGGGTGTCGTGATCGGCGGCTCCGGCAACGGCGAGCAGATCGCCGCGAACAAGGTCACCGGGGTGCGCGCCGCGCTCGTCTGGAACGAGGAGACGGCCCGGCTCGCGCGCGAGCACAACGACGCGAACATCGTCAGCATCGGCGCGCGCAGCCATCCCGAGGCGGACGCGCTTAGGTTCGTCGAGATCTTCCTCGACACCGCGTTCTCGCAGGACGCGCGACACGTCCGGCGGATCGCCATGCTGCGCGAGTACGAGACCACCGGCGCGATCGCGGGCCACGAGACGTCCTGACCGCTTTTTCCGAAAGGCGCCCAACTGCGCCGCCGGAAACGGACCTGGCGTCGGAAAAGGCGGAGGGGTTACGCCGGCGGCTTCCAGTTACGCCGCACGATCACCACATCGCGCTCGGCCTCGGCCAGGTCCTCGTCGGTCGGACGGTTCACGTCCCGCCCGCGCAGCGCACCGCTGACGCCCAGCTGGGACGAGCCGGCACCGACCAGGTTGCGCAGCCCGCGCTCGGCCCGCGGGGGAGCCGTCGGCTGTTCGCCTGGCCGCTCGCCTGGCTGCTCGCCCGGCGGGTCCTGGCGGACGGGCCGCGGGGCGCGCGCGCGGCGCCGGTGTCGCGTCGCGCCTGCCGCCGGGTCGTCCGATGGAGTCATGCCTCGATCCTGCCGCATCGCGCTTTCACATGGTGATCACATCGAGTGGCGGCGGTGGATCGGCCGGGCCACGGTGAGCGCATGTCGCAGCCGAATCGCTCCCGCCGCCGCAAGCCGCAGCTGATCGCGACCGCCGCACTGTCGGCGCTCGCGCTCGCCGTCGCGGGCGCCGCCCTTCCCGGTTCCGCCGGCGCCTCCGGCCCGCAGTCCACCTACCGCGTGGACGACTACGCCGACGGCCAGGCGATGAGCATCCTGCCCCCGGGCGAGAACGGTCTCGTGAACGCGTTCGACGCGCTGAAGTTCGAGCTGACCAAGAAGCGGCCGGCTGCAAGCGACGACCAGCTCGCCAAGTACGAGAACCTGCTCTACGGCTACCAGAACCTGACCGACGACTCGCTGGGCGACTACTTCGACGACGAATCGTTCGGAGTGCAGCCGGCTGACATCACGCGCACCGAGAAGCCGGCGGCCGGCGTCACCATCTATCGCGACAAGCACGACGTGCCGCACATCTATGCCGACAACAACGCCGCCCTCGCGTTCGGCTCCGGCTATGCGCAGGCCGAGGACCGGCTGTTCCTGATGGACGTGCTGCGCCACTACGGCGAGGGCACCCTGGCCTCGTTCCTCGGCGCGAGCTGCGAGTTCGAGCAGATGGATCACGACCAGCTGCTGCTGGCGCCCTACACCAAGGCACAGGCGGTCGCGCAGGTCAACGCATTGCCCGCCGAGTACGGGGCACAGGGTGCGAAGGCCAAGGCCATGATCGAGAACTACGTGCGCGGCGTGAACGCGTACGTCGCCGCGGCCCGGACGCACCCGAAGCTGCTGCCGGCCGACTACGTCGCCGCGGCGCCTGACCTGATCCCGCGGAAGTGGGGCGTCCAGGACGTGGTCGCGATCGCCGGACTGATCGGCGGCATCTTCGGCCGTGGCGGCGGGGCCGAGGTCACCAACGCCGCGCTGCTGCAGTACCTGCAGAAGAAGCTCGGCCCGCAGCCGGGTGCCGAGGCCTTCCGGGACTTCCGCACGGCGAACGACCCCGTCGCCCCGACCACGGTCGTCGACAAGTCCTTCCCGTACGAGATCCCCGGCACGATCGATCCCGCGACCACCGCGATGCCGGACGACGCTGCCGCGCCGCTGACCGGAGGGCCGGTCGACACCGACCCGAACTGCGACCTGACCCATCCGAACCTGGCCGCGCTGAAGATCATCGACGACCTGGGCGTGCTGCCGAACCACATGAGCAACGCGCTGGTGGTCAACGCGGACAAGACCGTGGACGGACATCCGATCGCGGTGTTCGGCCCGCAGGTCTCCTACTACGCGCCGCAGATCCTGTCCGAGCTGGACCTGCACTCGCCGGACTATTCGGCCGAGGGCGCGTCGTTCCCCGGTACCGGACTGGTCGAGCTCGGCCGCGGCGAGGACTTCGCCTGGTCGGCGACGTCGGCGGGCAGCGACCTGATCGACCAGCGCCTGGAGCTGATCTGCAACCCAGATGGGGGTCCCCCCGCCAGTAAGGGCGTAGCCGGCGGGGGAGGGGGAGCACCGGCCGCGCACGGCACGTACTACCTGATGGACGGCAAGTGCAAGCCGATGGTCGCCGAGTCGTTCAAGGAACTCGCGCTGCCCAAGGTCGGCGGACTGGGCATGCCCACCTACCTGAACCACAAGGTCTACCTCACCGACCACGGCGTGGTGCAGGGTTGGACGACGTCCGGCGGCAAACCGGTCGCGGTCGTGAATCAGCGCTCCACGTACGGCCACGACATCGACTCGGTGGTCGGCTTCCTCGGCTGGGGCGAGCCGTCCAGCACGCACGACGTCCACTCGTTCATGGCGAACGCGGCCAAGATCGGCTTCACGTTCAACTGGTTCTACGTCGACGACCGCGACACCGGTTACTTCGTCAGCGGGCTGGACCCGGTCCGTCCGTCCGACGTCGACCCGGACCTGCCGACCTGGGGGACCGGCAACGCGGAGTGGCGGGGCTTCCTGCCGGTGCGTCAGCACGTGCACGAGATCAACCCGCCGCAGGGCTTCTTTGTCAGCTGGAACAACAAGCCGGCGCCGGGATTCGCGGCGGCCGACGACCAGTACGGCTATGGCCAGGTGTTCCGGTCCGTCATGCTCGTCGACCAGCTGCAGGATCAGCTCGCCGCGCACGGCGGCAAGCTCACGCGCGCCAACGTGGTGCAGGCGATGGAGGCTGCCGCCAGTCAGGACCTCGACGGCGTCACCGTGCTGCCGCTGCTGCTGCAGTACCTGTCCGGGCGGACGGAGCCGGCGGGCGTGCAGGCGATGCTGGACCAGCTGTCGTCGTGGGTCGCCGACGGCGCGCATCGCGTCAAGGCCCAGGCCGGTGACGCCCAGTACCAGCACGCGGCCGCAGTCGCGATCGCCGACGAGCTGATGCCCAACCTGGCCAAGGCGTTCTACGACCCGATCCTGGGTGGCGACGGCTACGCCCGGCTGCCGATGGGCTTCGTCCAGACGCCGAACGGGAACGGTTCGCACCACGGCAGCTCGTACGCGGGCGGCTACGAGAGCTACCTCGTTGCCTCGCTGCAGCAGCTGATGGGCCAGCACCCGGCGGACGGATTCGGCCCGGAGATCACCTCGCGCGAGTGCACCGGCGGACCGTCCACCTGCGCGGCGACGATCGATCAGGCGCTGCAGCAGACGTACGACGCCCTCGTCACCGCGAACGGCTCGAGCGACGTCGCCGCGTGGACGGCATCCACCGCGTCGGCCGCCGCGAAGCAGACCATGCCGCAGTACGACGACATCCAGTTCCAGACCCTGGGTTTGGTCGGACAGCCCGCGATCGACTGGCAGAACCGGCCGACGTTCCAGCAGGTCGTCCAGTTCCCCCGCCACCGCCCGCGCTAACCATCCCGGCAATCCCATTTCAAACAAATCCGGACAAAGTCTTGTAGTACTGCCCGCTTCGGACTAGAAAGCCTGGTTGAAGCTGATTGATTGTGTTCGGAGCTTCGCACGATTGTGTGTGGACCTGTCGCATTCGCCCATCGGCTTCATCGCCTCAACCGGCTGGACCGAAGGGATCTCGGGTATGGACCGTCCACAGAACACAAGGCGGCGGGCGCTCACGCTGCTCGCGTCGGCCGCACTGATATCCGGGCTGAGCGTGGCCGGCACCGTCGCCGCGCAGGCACGCACCTCGCCGCACCAGCACGGCCAGCAGCCGTCGCAGCAGCTGGCCGCCACGCCGCAGATGGGGTGGAACGACTGGAACGCGTTCGGCTGCGGCGTCAACGCCAAGCTGGTCGAGGAAACGGCCGACGCGATGATCGCCAACGGCATGAAGGCGGCCGGCTACGACTACGTCAACATCGACGACTGCTGGCTGGAGAAGCAGCGCGACGCGAACGGCGACCTCGTCCCCGACCCGATCAAGTTCCCTGACGGAATCAAGGCGGTCGCCGACTACGTCCACGCCCGGGGTCTCAAGCTGGGCATCTACGAATCGGCGGGCACCGCGACCTGCGCGGGCTACCCCGGCAGCCTCGGCCACGAGAAGCAGGACGCCGCCACGTTCGCGTCGTGGGGGGTCGACTACCTGAAGTACGACAACTGCAACAACCAGGGCAGCAGCACCCGGCAGCAGTACATCGACCGCTACTCGGCGATGCGCGACGCGTTGAACGCCACCGGTCGGAAGATCTTCTACAGCCTGTGCGAGTGGGGCGTGAACGACCCGTGGACCTGGGCCGGTCAGGTCGGGCAGTCCTGGCGAACAACCGGCGACATCCGCGACAGCTTCGACAGCATGCTGTCGATCTTCGAGCAGAACGTGTGGCTCTACCCCTACGCCGGACCGGGCGGTTGGAACGACCCGGACATGCTCGAGATCGGCAACGGCGGCATGACGACCGCCGAGTACCAGACCGAGTTCAGCCTGTGGGCCGAGATGGCTGCACCGCTGCTCGCTGGCACCGACCTGCGGACGATCAGCCCGGACGACCTGGCGATCTACAAGAACAAGGACGTCATCGCAGTCGACCAGGACCAGCTCGGCAAGCAGGGCGTCCCGGTGGCCAACAACGGCGAACCGGCCGGTGACAACGGGCTGTGGGTCATGACCAAGCCGCTCGCGAACGGCGACCGGTCCGTGGTGCTGTTCAACTCGACCGGCGCCGCGAAGACGATCACCACCACTGCCCGCCAGGTCGGTCTCGCGCCGTCGCACCAGTACAGCCTGGACAACCTGTGGACGCACACGACCACGGAAAGCGGCGGCGCGATCAGCGCCTCCGTTCCCGCCCACGGTGTCGCGATGTACCGCGTCTCCGCGCACAGCTCGGGGCAGGTGGCGCCGGACGTGTCGATCTCGCTGGACGGGCTGGACGCGGTGTCGACGCCGGGCCAGGCGAGCACGGTGACGGTGAGCGCGACGAACAACGGTGCGCAGAGTGCCCGCAACGTCACGCTGAGCCTGCAGGTGCCCGACAGCTGGACGGTGACCGCGACCTCGCCGACCACCGTCTCATCGCTCGGCAGCGACGAGACGGCCACAGCGACGTTCTCGGTTGTGCCGGGCGAGCCGTCGGCTCCGCTGGCCACCGACACGGTGACCGCCACGGTCGACTACCAGTGGGACGGCGGGCAGCAGGCCAGCTCGTCGGTGTCCCAGACGGTCACGTCGACCGCGCCGGTTCAGGCGCCGTACCTGACGTACTCCTCCGCGAGCGACGCCCCGGCGCGATTCGGTCAGGTGGGCGACGACTTCGGCATCTCGGGCGGCGGCGACGACCTGTGGGGCGGTAGCGACCACTACTCGACGATCTACCGCGCCGCAGCGGTCGGTGACGACTCGACCGTGCAGACGGAGGTCACCGCGACCCAGGGCCTGAGCGGGTACGGCAAGACCGGCATCCTGGTCCGCGACAAGATCACCGAGGCGGGCAGCGCGCCCGAGGGCGTCATCTTGTTCGTCTCGCCGGAGGGCGGCGTCCAGCTGGAGTGGAACAGCAACGCGGACGCGTCCATCGACTCGGTGACACCGGCGAACGGAACGATCCCGCCGACCGTGCCGGTCCACCTGAAGCTGGTGCGCTCCGGCTCGACCTACACCGGCTATTACTCCACCGACGGCACCACGTGGACGAAGGTCGGTTCGGCGGACGTGCCCGGTCAGGCAGACAGCCAGGACGCCGGGATGTTCATCACGTCGCACACGTCCGGCTCGCCCGCGACGGCGGACTTCCACGGATTCACCGTCAGCTGAGGGCTTGTCACAGCGAGTCTCTGGCCCCGCCCGGCATCGCGCCGGGCGGGGCCAGGTCGTCCCAGACTGTGCAGCTCGCTAGACGCCATCCCTGCCCAGGTGCATCGCCCCGTGCGAGACCCCTGTTGTCGCGTCGACGAGCACGATGCATGGACCGACGCGGTCCGGACGCGGGTCGCGACCAGCCGGCAGCGGCGGACCAGATGGTGCTCGTCGGACGTTCTCCCAACGCAACATATAGACCAGCGTGTCACGACTGCGGGGGTATCCGCGACGGCGAGGTAGATCGTCGGCCCGTCACTCTGCTGGGGGCAGCCTGCGATCGCCAATGCCGAGCTGTAGGCGGCCTCCGCGTCCAGTTCCGGCACGCGGTCACTGGGCGGCGGTCTGAGCGCAGTCAGCAGCGTCGGATAGTTCAGCGGTTCGCCAAGGGGGCCGGCGTAAGTCGCAGCCGGCGCCGGGTTCGTCGCCCGCCATCGCGCGGCCGCGGGCGTCGACGACCACGGCTGCGGCTCGGAGTCCGGCGAGGACTCGCTCACAGGCTCGATAGTGGCACGAAGCCAGCAACGACGAGTGGGATCAAGTCGAGTCGCGACCATCTTCGACGGTCGTCCGCAAGCCGAACGGCGAATTGGCTCTGTACGCCGGGTGTCAGACGGGGACGATTTCTACCAGGCTGTCCGCGCCGGCGAAGTCGCTCGCGTTGCGGGTGTAGACCCGCGCGGAATAGGCATGTGCGGTGGCGGCAATGAGCAGATCCATCGTCCGCGCGCGCGGCTGGCGCCCTGCATCCGCTACGGCCGCTGCTAGTTGCCCGTAGCTTGCCGCGACGGCGTCATCCACCGGGAGCGCGTCGAAGGTGCGCTGCAGAACAGACAGGCGGCGCAGTCGTTCGGCACGGACCATCGAGTCCTTGGCGACGAGCACCCCGAAGTGCAGCTCGGCCAGCGTGGCCGAACTGATGGCGAGCTCTCCGTCCAGTCGGCCGACGTCCGAGGCGATGACGACGCTGGTGTCGAGGATCGCCCTCACCCGGTGGACCAGGGGTCGCGTAGGGCTTGATCAATTCGGTCGCGGTCAGCGGCCCACGCCGGATCGCTCGGGCCGTTGAACAGCTCGGCTACCGCGTCGAAGGCGCGCCACCGCTGGGCGTCCGCAGCGATCAGCCGTGCGCTGGGACGGCCCGCAACGGTGATCGTGAACTCCTCGCCGGCCTCCACGCGTCGCACCAGTTCGGAGGCGTCCTGGCGTAGTTCTCGCAACCCGACCGTTCCCATAAGACCAAGGTAGCACAAGTGCTATGACGTGGTTTGGTGGCCGTAGGCGGCTGACTGTCGGTGAGGGGCACGGCCCCGATGATCATGGTCGCCGTCCCGTGCACCACCCGATCACCGGGGGCGAGTGCCCCGGTGGGATCCGCTATTCGGATCCTTGGCTGCCGCCGTCGAAGTATTGGACGTCGTAGCCGGGACCGAGTTCTTCTCTGAGCGGCTCGAGCAGAGCCCGTCCGGCTGCCTCCCAGGTTGCCTCTTCCATTCGGCTCGGCCACTCGTAGTCAGTGTCCATGAGCGCGTCGAAACGCCTGGCCCACGCGCGAAGCCGGCTCTTCAGGTCAGCACTGAGCTGGAGCCGCTCGAGCGAGACCATGGATTCGCCTACCCCGGTTGTGGAGCGATACCAGAGCGGGTCCGCCAGATAGTCGGCCATCAGCAGCAGCCGGACGGGATCTCGATCGCTCACGGGTACAGGATCCTCGCTCAGGAGCAGGTCAGTCGGGCGTCTGCCCAGTCGCCGTGGTCGTTGCCGTTGCCGTCACCGCCCTCCCCGACAACCAGATCGAGCAGTTGTGCTCCGGTGATGTCCTCGTCCAGATCGACTGCTGCCGAGGACCCGTTCAGCACCGGCGTGGTGACGAGCGTCTTGCCGTCGGCAACCACGCTGAACGTCACCGTGCCGGCGTCGTCCTCGTCGTCGACCCCGACGGTGGCCTGGAACCGCGTGCAGTGCCCGCCCAGATACAACGCGACGTCGCTGGGTGAGTTGGTGCCGAGACCGGTCGGGTACTGCGTGCCGTTGATCGTGATGGTCCTGCCGTCGTTGGCGGACGAGCCGCCGACGCTCTGGTTGCGCTCGACCGGTCCCCAGCCGTTGCTCGCCGAGAAGAACGGCAGCGCGCTCACCTGGACGTCGCTCGTGGGCGGCGACGGCAGCGAACGCACGTCGCGCACGTCCGAAAGGTTCTGCTCGTGCCGGCCGGGCCCGCCCTGGATGTAGTCGACGGTCGCCGTGAGCTCGGAGATCTGCGGCAGCGTGTCCGGTGCGGTGACCTTCCAGGTCGCCGTGAACGAGCTGCCACCGGTCACCGGATGGCGTGACGCCGTCGGGGAGGTCGCAACGGCGGTCCAGCCGTCGGGCACCGTCAGGGCGAGTCGGGCGTCGCGCGCGGCTGGTGCGTTCAGGTCCGCCGTGAAGGTGGCGGACACCGTGGCCGTGCCGTCCGGGTCGATCGTGCCGGGGGCGTGCAGGGTCAGGCTCGCGCTGTGCGGGGCCGGCATGGCGTACGTCGCCGCGTTGTAGGCGGGGCTGGACACCGGCGCTACGCGGAGCGACGATGCCGGCGATCCGTAGCTGACGAGCGATACCGTGCCGAGGCCGCCTGTGCTGTCATCTTCGTTGGTGACGGCGATGGCGATGGTGTTCGGTCCCTCGGGGTTCAGAATCCCGGTCGGGATCACGAACTCGTGCTGCGGCCCGATGTTGTTGATGTACTTGCCCAACTGCCAGCCGTTGACGTAGATGAACGCGCGGTAGGCGCGGCCGGGATCGTCGGCGATCTTGAGACCGACGGACGTGTCCTGGCCCGGCGGCAGGTGCAGCGTGGCAGTGGTGCGGTACCAGGAGACGCCGGGCGTCGGGTCGGACGTCGGCAGGGTGACGTCCTGCCAGTGCTTGTCGGGATAGCCGGGCAGCGTCCAACCGGCGCGCTCGCCGTACAGCCCGCCGACGTTCATCGGGCCACGCGCCGGGTCGACGAGATCCTCGCCGCCACGGCTGCCCTGGATGCGCCACGTGATCGTGCTGAGCGGCGAGCCGGCGATCGTGGCGCCGGTGAGCCCGCGTGCTTCCTTGTTCGAGTTCTGCTCGTTGTAGTCCTCGTTGTGGCCGGACGTGTCGACGAGAACGGAGACCTCGTTGTCGCCGTCGACGTGCACGGCGCCCGCCGGGAACGAGAACGTGTGCGAGGAGTCGTCCGAGTTGCCGAGGTAGGTGCCGTTCAGCCAGACCTCGTAGTTGCCGGCCGTACCAGTGATCGCCGAGACGGTGATGCCCGTCGAGTCCGAGGTGGCGTCGAAGTGCCCGCGGTACCAGACGTCGCCGTAGTGGAAGCCGTAGTCGTCCTGGAACAGCACCGGCAGCGTGACGGGCGGCGTGGTGCTGTTCGACGTCATCTTGTCGGCGACCTGCCAGGACGAGTCGTCGAAGCCGGGCTGAGCTTCCGGCGAGCCCTGCTCGTGCTTCCAGTTCGTCAGTGCCGGCAGGCTGACCGGCTGCGGCCCGGCGAGAACCGCGTCCTGCGAGCCGCTGGCAGTGGTTCCGGTGGCGAGCGGCTGCCCGTTCCAGGTGTAGCTGTCGGCCGCCGCGGCGAAGATCTCGATCGGCGCGCTGGCGTCGGAGTCTCCGGTGAGCGCGAGCGCGCCGTGCTCGAACGTAGCTGTCCGGAGCAGATCGGAGCCGTACACGAGCACCGGCCCGGCGGACGTCTGGGCGAGCCAGAACCGCTCGGCCTGCTGGACCGTCCCGATCAGGAGCAGCAGGGGACGGACGCCGCCACCGGTGATGAGAACCCGCGCCAGCCCGTCGTGCTTGTAGTTCAGCCGAAGGTCGCCGGTACCCGCGTCCCACGTCGTGGCGACGTTCCCGGACAGCACGCTCACATCCGGCTTGCTCGCGTAATTGAGCACGGTTTCGCCGTCGGTGCCCTGCGCGCCGTAGAGCACCGCGACATCCCGATCGCCGATCGTCTGGTTGGTCATGATCTCGGACGTCGAGTACTGCAGTTGGCTCTGGCCGAGCCGGTAGTTCGCGACGATGATCTTCGAATCGCGGCCCTGCAACGTGATCGACGTGCCCGGCTGCTGCGGCACGCTCGGGTACACGGTGGCGTCGCCGGACGGCAGGTCGATCGCGTCGACCGAGACGAACGTGCCGGCGGAGTTCGGGTTCTTGTCACCGCTGACCACGATCTTCAGCGTGTGCGCGGTGTCGGCGAGGTTGCTCACCGCGTACTGCACCTGCCCGTTGACGGTGCTGGGCGAGTACCCGTCGACGGTGCCGACCTGCGTGCCGTCCAGGTACACGTCGGCGATGCCGTGGTTGCCGGCGGTTGAGGCGATCCAGCGGATCGCGGTGCCGTCGAACGGGATCGTCACGCTGTCGCCGGCGGTGTCGGAGAACGACTCGGTCTGCTTGTACTCGCCGCTGGTGTAGCCCACCTCCGGGCCGACGTGCGACCAGTCACCGGTGTAGTGCAGGTCGGTGCTGTCGGCGTCGTCGTAGGTGTAGGTCGACGTGGCGCCGAGGTCCAGCGCGATGTGCGTCGTGTCGGTGGACGTCGAGGTCGAGTCGCGGTGCCGCAGCACGTGGAACTGGGTGTGCGTGTCCGGGTTGATCCGCGCGGTGTCCACGGTCGACGGGTTGGACGGGGCGGTGACGCCCAGCGAGTCCGTCTCGGCCAGCGGTGCGACGCTCTGCGTGAAGTAGCCGATCAGCTTGTCCTGCTGGTATTTGGCGGTCAGCTGTCGGGCCTCGGTGATCGGCGCGCCGTAGTCGTAGGAGGTGTAGACGGACGGCTCGGCCTGGTTGCCCCAGTTCGTGCCGCCGTAGGTCATGTAGAAGTTCTGCATCGTCGCGCCGACCGCGATGTTGTTCTTGTAGAAGACGTTGGCGAAGTCGGCACCGGTCAACTGCCGGCACTTGTCGTAACCCGGACCGCCCCACGGGTCGAAGGCGCCGCCTTGGTACTCGGCGGTGTACAGCGGGTGCGTGGCCGGATGGTCGTAGGAGATGTTGTCGACGCCGCGCCACACGGTCGGGTGCGAGCAGTTGAACCCCTGCGGGTACGAGTCTGCCCCGTCGATGTCGAGCGCGGCCTTTCCTGAGTTGAACGTTCCGTTGTGGTTGCCGGTCAGCGGCACGGTGATGCCGTCCGCCCGCGCCTTGTCCTCCAGATGCTGCATGTAGTCGCGGCCCGCCGCCGAACCGTCGTAGAACTCGTTCTCGACCTGGTAGGCGATGACCGGGCCGGTGCCGTTCGTCAGTTGGTGCCGCGCCAGGATCGCGTCGATGTGCGTCAGCCACTGGTCGGCGTACTTGAGGTAGTCCGGATCGGAGCTGCGGTCCAGGCCCGGTTTGGTGTCCAGCCACCCGGGGAAGCCGCCGCCGTCGACCTCGGCATTGATGTACGGCCCGGGACGGGCGATGACGTAGATGCCCACCTGGTCCGCGATGTCCAGCAGCTTGTCGATGTCACGGACGCCGGTGAAGTCGTACACGCCGGGTGCCGGGGAGTGGTACGCCCAGTCGAAGTAGATCGACGCCGCGTTGAATCCGGCCGCCTTCATCTTCTCCAGCACGTCGCGCCAGAGCGACGGGCTCGGTAGCCGGTAGTAGTGGAACTCGCCGGACCAGATGTAGGTGCGCCTGCCGTCGATCTTCAGCGAGTACCTGTCGTAGCTGATCGTGTGCGGAACGCCGCCGCTGAGCGTTCCGTCCTGCGCCGACGCGACCCCAGCGTCCGACGCGGTGGCCGAGACCGCTGCGTGCGGGGCCGCCGCCGAGGCGGGCTGTGCGTGCACCACCGCACCCAGGCCGGCCACCAGAAGCGCAGCCGCGGCGGCGGCGACCGTCCGGCTCCGGCGCCGGTGCCGGACCGGATGGGCTGCGGGGGGACGACCGGTCAGCGCGGAAGACGGCGACGGCACCATGTGGCCTCCAACGACGGCGATGTTTGATGTTGTTTGATCGGCAAGCCGGAACTTTCCGGCATTGTGCGTAGGTGGCACCGTACGGCCGCGAGCCCGCCCGGTCAATCCCCGCGAAAGCAGCGAAAATCTGGGCAAGACGCTTGACAGCCCAGCAACACAGGGGCAAGGTTTCGAACCAAAATAAACAAACTACGACGTGTTCGCCCTTGCTCAGCTCAGTCTGGAGTTCGGATGTCTCGATCGGGTAGGCGCGTGCTGACCGCCGCGCTGTCGTGTGTGCTGACCGTCCTCGCGCTGGCCGTCGCGCCGAGCGCCGCCCGGGCCGGCTCACCGGGACAGGGTGACGCGCCGGGTGGCGCTCCCGGTCCCGCGGCGCACACCGTCACCTTCGACAAGTACTCGCTGATGCTCGACGGCAAGCGCACCTACATCTGGTCCGGCGAGTTCCACTACTTCCGGCTGCCCAGCCCGGACCTGTGGCGCGACGTGCTGCAGAAGATGAAGGCCGAGGGCTACAACGCCGTCTCCATGTACTTCGACTGGGGCTACCACTCGCCCGCCCCCGGCGTCTACGACTTCAGCGGCGTGCGCGATGTCGACAAGCTGCTGGACATCGCCCAGCAGGTCGGGCTCTACGTGATCGCCCGGCCGGGGCCGTACATCAACGCCGAGGTGGACGGCGGCGGCTTGCCCGGCTGGCTCACCAACGTGGCCGGCAAGGCGCGGACGGACGACCCGGACTATGTCGCGGCGGCCGACGAGTGGCTCACCCACATCGACGCGATCCTGGCGCGGCACCAGTACACCGACGGCACCGGCCCGGTGATCCTGTACCAGATCGAGAACGAACTCGCGGCCACCGGCACCACTCAGAAGCAGTACATGCAGCACCTGTACGACAAGGTGCGTGCCGACGGCATCACCGTGCCGATCTTCCACAACGACAAGGGACGGCACGGCATCTGGGTGCCGAGCGGTTCTGACGTGCCGGGCACCGTGACCGGCCCGACCGACCTGTACGCGTTCGACGGTTACCCGGGCGGCAGTTGCCACACCGATGCGACCGTCGGCAGCCCCTCAACGGCGCCCGACTGGGGCATCTGGGGCAGCGGCGGGGCCTCGGGCGGGTCGTCCGCCTCGCCGAACACGCCCGGCTTCACGGCCGAGTTCGGCGGCGGCTGGTTCGACTACTGGGGCAGCCAGGGCACCTACGACTGCACGGCGCAGCGTGAGGGCTCAGGCTACGAACGTGTCTTCTACGGCACCAACATCGCCAACCGGCTGGACATCCAGAACGTGTACATGGGCTTCGGCGGTACCTCCTGGGGATGGCTGCCGGCGCCGGTCGTCTACAGCTCCTACGACTACGGCGCGGGCATCAGCGAGGCTCGCCAGCTCCGTCCCAAGGTCACCACGATGAAGGAACTGGGCCTGTTCGTGCAGAGCGTCACGCCGCTTACGAAGATCGACCCGGCCCAGATGGTCACTCCGAGCAACAGCAACATCAAGATCTACGACGACGTGAATCCCGATACCGGCACGCACTTCTACATTGCGATGCACGACCCGTCCAACGGCACCGGGAACGACTTGTTCACGTTCGGGCTGTCCACCGCCGACGGGAGCTACACCGTTCCGCAGCAGGGCACGCTGCGGATCGACGGCCAGGATTCGAAGATCCTCACTGCGGACTACGACCTGGACGCCGCGGCCGGTTCGGCGAGCCCGCACCTGGTCTACTCGACCTCGCAGATCATGACGCACCTGAACGTCGCAGGCGGACAGCTCGCGCTGCTGTACGGCCCGAGCGGCGAGGACGGCGAGACGGTGCTGCGATACGCGGACCGCCCCCAAGTGCAGGTGCTGGCCGGCTCGGTGAGCGACACCTACGACACGACCACCGGGGACCTGCGGCTGAACTACGTGCACGACGGACTGGCCGAAGTGCGGATCACCGGCGGTGGCCGCGATCCGCTCACCCTGCTGCTCGCCGACACCGCCACGGCGGGCACGTTCTGGGAACCGGACACCGACAACGGGCCGGTGCTCGTTCGCGGGCCGGAGCTCGTCCGAACCGCGGCCATGCGTGGCGTGAACCTGCTGCTCACCGGCGACACCAAGGACGCAGCCGACCTGCAGGTCTGGGGCCCGGAGCGCGTCCACCACGTCGAGTGGAACGGCCGCCACGTGCGCCTGGCACGCTCGGACGCGGACGGCAGCTTCAGCGCGACACGGCAGCTCCCCGGTGCCGAACCGATCACGTTGCCCGACCTGACCGGGCTGACCTGGAAGACGCAGTACGGCTCACCCGAGTCGCAGCCCGGTTTCGACGACTCGAAGTGGCTGATCGCCGACAAGACAACGACGGCCAGCACGACACCGCCGCCGAGCGGCCAGCCCGTGCTGACGGCGGACGACTACGGCTTCCACACCGGCGACGTCTGGTACCGCGCGCATTACACCGGCGCGGGTGCGGCCGGCTCCATCTCGCTGCGCTACGGCGGTGGCGGCGCCGGGCTGCTGCAGGCCTGGCTGGACGGCGTCTACCTCGGCCAGAACGTGCTGGCGTCCGGGCAGAGCTCCCCGGCGACCACGGGGTCCGCGTCCTTCACGATTCCGCAGCACCTGCGCACCGACGGCGCGCACGTGCTGTCGGTGATGGTCCGCAACGACGGGCACAACGAGGACGGCGGCGTGAACGACGCGCAGAAGGAAGGCCGCGGGCTGATCTCGATGACCATGGCCGACCCGGACGAGAACGCCGTTGCACCCGGCGTGACCTGGCGGATCCAGGGCGACGAGGGCGGCGAGGACATCGTCGACACCGCGCGGGGCGTCATGAACGCCAGCGGCAGCTACGGGGACCGGCACGGCTGGTACCTGCCGGGCTTCCCGACCCAGGACTGGAAGACGGCCACCGTGCCCGCGTCGAGTGCGGTACCCGGCACGAGCTGGTACACCACCAGCTTCCGGCTGGATATCCTGACGGTGGACGACGCCTCGCTCGGCCTCACCATCGGCGACCCGTCGTCGCCGCAGTCCAGTGCGAACTACCGTGCGCTGATCTACGTCAACGGCTGGAACGTGGGGCAGTACATCGCGAACGTCGGGCCGCAGCACACCTTCGTCGTCCCGAACGGGATCTTGAACCCGAACGGCGACAACAGCCTGGCGATCGAGGTCACCAGCAACGGCGGCGCGGGCAACGGGTTGGAGAAGGTGCAGCTGACCGACCTCGGCACCGTGCGCGGCGGCGTGGCGGTCGCACAGAACCAGGCGCCGGACTGGAGCTCCCGGGACTGGGGCGAGCCGCAACCGCAGTCCGTCGTGGCCGTGGACCCCCCGACGTTTACGGGGGTCGACCAACTCAGCGGGGGTGACACGTTCACCGTCAGCAGCACCATCCGCAACGACGGCGGTCCCGAGGTCACCGACCTGCAGCCGACGCTCGACCTGCCGTCCGGATGGACGTCCGCCATCACGAAGCAGGCGCCGGACGTGCTGGCGCCGGGAGCGGCCGCGGACGTGAGCTGGACCGTGACGCTGCCGGACGACGCAGCGGGCGGCACGTACGCCGTCGCGGTCGAGGCCGGCTACCGCCAGGCCGGGCAGCAGCAGACCACCGGCGCGTCCGGGGAGGTGTCGGTGCGCCAGCACGGACTGCAGTACGTCAGCGATATGCCCTGGGTGTCCTCGACGAACGGCTGGGGACCGGTAGAGCGCGACGAAAGTGTCGGCGGTACCGGCCAGGGCGACGGCGGACCGCTCGACATCGCCGGCACGACGTACGCCAAGGGGCTGGGCACCAACTCACCCAGCACCGTCGTGCTCGACCTGGGCGGCACGTGCTCGGCGTTCTCCAGCGACGTCGGCCTGGACATCGGTGCCGGCTCCAAGGGCTCGGTCACGTTCACGGTGATCGGCGACGGGACCGTCCTGGCGCAGACCGGCACGATGCGCGGGGGCGATGCGCCGCAGCACCTGGACGCGGACCTGACCGGGGTGCAGACGTTGACGCTCGAGGTGGGCGACGCGGGCGACGGGAACGGGCACGACAACGCCGACTGGGGCGGAGCGCAGGTGATCTGCGCCTAGCGGCGGCGTCGGGTCAACTCGTGGAGCGGGCGACGAGAATCGAACTCGCGTAATCAGTTTGGAAGACTGAGGCTCTACCATTGAGCTACGCCCGCACTTGGCCCGCCGAGCACGTCGGAGCGGACCGCTGCACAGATTACCGGCTCCCGCGTCGGGTCCGCACGCGACGTCCGTAGACTGAGGCGTCGTCAAGCGCCCGGGGTGTGGCGCAGCTTGGTAGCGCACTCGCTTTGGGAGCGAGGGGCCGTGGGTTCGAATCCCGCCACCCCGACCGAGTCAGCCCACGCCCAACAACCCAATCCCGACAAGCGGACCGCAAGGAGCACCTGCACTGTGAAGAGCACCGTCGAAAACCTGAGCCCGACCCGCGTGCGGCTCGCCGTCGAGGTGCCCTTCGACGACCTCAAGCCCACGGTGGACGCCACCTACAAGCGGATCGCCTCCTCCGTCCGCATCCCGGGCTTCCGGCCCGGCAAGGTGCCGGCGCGGGTCATCGACCAGCGGGTCGGCCGCGGCGCGGTGCTCGACGAGGCGATCAACGCCGCGCTGCCGAACCTGTACGCCGATGCGGCGCGCGAGCACGAGCTGCGCCCGATGGGCCAGCCCGAGGTCGAGGTCACCAACCTCGCCGACGGCGAGTCGGTCAGCTTCACCGCCGAGGTCGACGTCCGGCCCGAGATCGTCCTTCCCGACCTCGGCGCTCTCGCGGTGAGCGTCGACGACGTGGCGGTCAGCGACGCCGACATCGACGAGCAGGTCGACGGACTGCGGGCCCGCTTCGGCACGCTCAAGGGCGTCGAGCGCCCGGTGCAGACCGGCGACTACGTCTCGCTCGACCTGGCCACCGCGGTCGACGGCGAGCCGGTCGACGCCGGCTCGGCCCAGGGGATGAGCTACCAGGTCGGCGCGGACTCGCTCATCGACGGGCTCGACGCCGCGCTGCTGGGCACGTCCGCCGGCGAGTCGGCCACCTTCACCACCACGTTGCAGCACGGTGACCACGCCGGCTCCGAGGCCGAGGTCACCGCCACCGTGAACTCGGTCAAGGAGCAGGAACTGCCCGAGGTCGACGACGAGTTCGCCCAACTGGCCAGCGAGTTCGACACCCTCGACGAGCTGCGGGCCGACATCCGCGAGCGGCTCGGCCGGGCCAAGGTCGCCCAGCAGGGCAACCAGGCTCACGACCGGGTGCTCGAGGCGATGCTGGAGGCGGCCGACGTTCCGCTGCCCGAGTCGGCCGT